>CALDSP010000305.1 GCA_937924465.1 uncultured Leptospiraceae bacterium | reverse complement strand
GTAAAGTTGAAAAATCCTTAAACTTTGAAGATGTAATTTCGAGAGATTCTAATTTTTCAAAATTTTCTAATTGCTTTAAATCAAAATAAAAACTTGGTTCAAAACCAATCCATTTTGCTTTTTTAGGAAATATTTTTTCTTCTTTTGAATAAGAGATTATTTTTATGAAACTATAATCATCATAAACATAAACATTGGGAACACAGTTTTTTAATAATATTATCAATAAAATTATAACTTTTTGCAAATTGATTCACTTTAGTTTTTTATAATTCATTTTACTGAAATTTAAAATCGAAATACATTCTCTGGAAGACTAGCAGTTTTTTTTAGATTTTTATATTGAATATCAATATAGCTAAAATCTTTCCCTGTGTCCATTTCTGTAATTTTTGTAATGAGTCGAGTAGGAGGGTGTTCATAATTTTTAGAAGAATTTGGAATTTTACAAATTGCAAGTAGATTTTTCTTTTGGGAATGATATTCTAAAGCGTCTAGTCCATTGTCATGCAAAGTGTAAATGTAGGTATCGCCTTCATTTTGGAATAGGATCTTTTTTGCTTTTGGATTCATTTTGGAAGTTGGAGATTTCAAGTTTTCAGAGAATTTTAAGGTAATTGTGTGATAAATAATCGGAAAAGGGATAGAAATTTTTTTCTGAGTAGATGGATCTAAAATTATAATATCTCCCATAGGAAGTGTAACCGGCTTAGGATTTTCTGCAGATTGAATTTGAATTTGAGTTCCATTGGAAATGAGTTGTGAAAGTTTTAATCCTAAAATAGGCATAAGAAGTTCAATTTTTAGGCGTTGGGAAGGCTTATCAAAATAAATTTTTCCATCTAGATTATTGGTAGTTTTGAGTCCATCTCCTGATTTAATTTGCATTTTAAAATCTCCACTAAAAGAGATAACTTCCTCTTCTAATTTTTGAGTAAGGACTAAGAACTCTTTATTGTTTTTATGTAATGGTGAGTAGTAACCATTTGTAGATTCTTCAGAATATTCTATATTTTCTTGAACTTGTTCCGTTTTACAAGTTAAAATCGTAAACAACATAAACGTTATACACGAAAATAAAGTAAATTTAATAAAAAAAGTCTTTTTAAGTTTCATTGTTTTATCTCCAAGTCTCTAAGTTTTTTTTGAGTTTTTTCTGTATTTAACTCACTAGATTCTGTTTTCAGTGCTTTTTGCCAATAGTCTTTTGCTGTTTGCGTGTCACCAAGTTTAAAGTATATATCTCCAATATGATCATAGACTACTCCGTCTTTTTCATTTTTTTCTTCCATGAGTTCGACTGCTAGTTGTAGATGATAAAGAGCTTCTTCTAGATTTCCTTTTTGGTAATATATCCAACCTAAACTATCTTGAAAAGCGGGGTTGTCGGGTTCTAATTCAATTGCCTTTTTTATAAGTCTAAAAGATTCTTCTAGTTCAATATTTTTTTCAGCATAAAGATATCCTAGAAAATTGTATGCTTGAGCAAAATTTGGATTTATTTCCCAGGATTTTTGAATATCTTTTCGAACCTCTGATATGTAACCCAGCTTTTCATAAGAACTAGCTCGATAATAATAGTAATATGCTTTTTGGGGTTCAAGCCTAATAGCTTTTGTATAAAATTTAATACTTTCAGGATAGTTTCCATTTAAGAAATGTGTAAGTCCAATTTCAAAATAAAAATTGGATTCATCTTGCTTTTGATTCAAAATTTTGTTTAAAATATCCAATGATTCTTGATAACGTTTGATTTTATGATTTCTTAACAAAGCAGATTCTTGGTGCTTTAGTGAGAAAAATTCTTTAGGATTAGATTGAATTGCTTTTCGAAGATAGACTAGAGATAAGTGTACTGCTCCCATTTCTTCATAACATTTGGAAATAAATTCATATTCTTTAGCTATTAGAGAGTTACTATTTTTCGTTTCTTTCAGAAGAGCAATTCTGTTTTTTGATAATTCTATAGCACGATAATAATCTTTATAATTAAAACTTAATTTTGCAGCTTTTTCGTAGTATTGTAAAAGTTTTTCATTTTCTTTTTCAGATTTATATATTTCAATAAGTGCAAGATAAGCAGAGAGTCGAGTTTTATCTGTTTGTAGGTGGTTTTCAAAAAACTCTTTTGAGTCACCTGTATACCTACCCTGTAGGACAGCATATAAGTGGTATAGATAGGTATTGTTGATTTTATTTTCTTGATAGAGATAACGAAAAAATTTTAAAGCCTCTGTTTTATTTGTTAGAAAATAAATCTCTCCAAGCCAACCTATAGCATTTTGATGATTAGGATTCTTTGAAAGAATTTCTAAAGCTATTTCCTTGGACTCATTGATTCGACCCACAAAGTATAGCATAAAAGATAATATATATTTTGTTTCAATATCATTGGGAACATACTTAACATAAGTTTTTATATAATAAATAGCTCTATTTCTTGAATTTGGATCTTTTACAAATTTTTTTGTTAAAAGCTCCGACATAGATTTTAAAACACTGATTCTATAACGAGTATCTCCCTCCCTTTTTTGTATGTTATTCCAAAGAGAACCAAAATACAAAAGAGCATAAGAATCATTTCCAAGTTCACGATTCAACGAACCAAGAAAATATAAAAAGTCAGAATCATTTGAAAAATAAGAAATATTTTTTTCAAGTAAATCTCTTGCTTCTTCATATTTGGTCTTATTGATCAATAAGCGACTTTTTAAAATTATAGCATCTCTTAACCTTGAGTCTACTTCTAGGGCTTTTTCTAAAGTTTGTTCGGCTTCCTCATTTCCAATTTCAATTTGACTAATGGCTTTTTGTAAATAAGTAATAGCACTGATTGAATTATTATAAGAATTCATACATTCAATATAAGAGTCAAAAAGTTGAATTGCTTTTAAATGAAGTTCTTTTCTTTTTGCAGTGTCATTTTCACGTAGAGTAGCTGATTGATAGCGGTAAGCATTCGACAATAAGTATTCAGGAAAGACTTGGTTTTCTGACTCATCTTGACAATAAACTTTCATACGAGGAAGAGTTTGGTTTGTTGAGGTTTCTGAAGCAAAAGTAAAATTTTGTAAATAAACAAAAAGGAGTAATAAAAGAAGAAAAGACATATTTTCCATCTCATTCTATGCTTGGAGATTTTCAATTTTTATTTTCTTGTTGGTTTTTTTTTGCCGATTAGAATAAAAGTAACTAGGAGCATTGGTTTGTGGAAAATTATTAAGGATAATTCCATTTATTGGCTTACTGTTCTTGGAATTTGGGCTATTTGTTTTCCTATTATTTTCATTCATAAAGATGATTTATATAGTTGGGTGGTTAGAAAAGCAAGTCCCAAGTCTCCAAATTCCAAAATTATGAAAGACTTTGTTTACAAGGGTGATAAAATTTTAGCAAACCATTTTTTGGACTCAAAGCCCGATAAAGACAACCAAAAATTTTTAGAATCCATTTTTCCTTATATTGAAAAAATGAAAACGGTGTGCGCTTACTATCGCAATTTAGGTTATAAGGATGAAATTTTCGCAAATCCCACTTGGATTTCTAAACAATATGATTGGAGTTTTGAGTTTCGATCTCAAAATTTTGAAGAAAATCTTTCTCGTGAAAAATTGCCAACTGCAATAGAACCTGCTTCTTATTGGAAAAAAAATATTGAACCAGTAGTAAACGCTTTAAGTTACTATAAAAAGGGAATGCACTACTCGGGAGCAAATTTTTTAGCAGCCCAAAGGATTCATTTTGTTGCTGGAGCAGCTTGTAAACCCGAAGAAAGCATTATTGCTTTAACAACTTATATTTATAACACTGAAAAGTATATTGAAGACACAATTATTCAGGAAGATAAATCGAGAAATTTGATTTACAAAAATTTAGATTCTCTTTCTCAATTAAAAATGATCCTTTATTTTTTAAAAACTCATCCTAGCTTACATGAAGTGTTTCATGAATACCAACGAGCCATTACAGTTCTTATTTACGATACAAACTTTACAAGAGTTTCTCCTTTGGAAGCAGCAGAACTCATAAATAGGCCTCTTGCTTTAATTGAAACGTCAAGCGACATAGGACAAATTAAAAATGCCAAGAAAATGAGAATGTTACGAGGAAAAATTCTTTTTGAAGAAGGGAAAAAAGAAAAAATTCATTTTAGTGGAGCTCTTTTAGATTTTGAAGCCGCTTCTGAATATCCTAATTTATCTAAATATCCAAACAATGAAATTCCAGAAATCAAAAGCAATATTTTTGAAGCTAAACTCTATATTGCAAAGTGTCATTATCAACTAAAGCAATACAGAGAGACATTGACTGTTCTAAATCATTTATTAAATGATGTACGCTCCATTGATGGAAGGGAAGGAAAACGAGTTGAGCTAGGACTTCTCAAAGAATTTCATGAACTTAGGAGAGAAACTCTCATGAAACTTGGAAGAGTCAAAGAGGCGGATGAACTTTATGAAACTGATCTACCTTGACTATAATGCCACCCATCCACCTTTTGAAGATGTTTTACGTCAAAACTTAGATGAATATATTTTAGAATTTTATAATCCTTCCGGAGCATCGCGCTATTCTTTAAGAAGACAAGCTGTAATTGAAGAAGCAAGAGAATACTTCAGTAAAGTAACCAAAAAAAACAAAGATCTACTAGTATTTTGTTCTACAGGAACAGAGGCAAATCATTTTCTTTTAGGTGCCCTTGCTACTCAACTAGAGTTTCCTGCAAGAGTGTATGTCTCTCCTTTTGAACATTCTAGCGTATATGGAGCACTGCGTTCTTTTGGGATAGAGCCCATTTTAATTCATCCCTTACCCGATGGAATGATTGACTTAAATGATTTACACGCAAAACTAAAATCAACTCCTCTCCCTGTTATTTGTGTATTAGCTGCAAATGAAACAGGAGTGATTCAACCTTATAAAGAGATTTCAAAACTTTGTGATTCATATGGAGTTCCTTTTTATTCAGATTTAATGCAAGCATACGCAAAAATTCCTATTGATTTTTCTCTTTTGGATGGGTTTACTTTTAGTGGTCATAAAATTGGTGGAGGAATGGGAGCAAGTTTAGTGTGTTTAGATGAAAGCTGGAAAGATTTTGAATATAAACTTTTTCATGGGGGAAATCAAGAAAACGGAAAAAGAGCTGGAACAGAAAACAGTATGGCTATTCACTCTTTTAAACAAGCAAGTGAAAGACAATTCATGGTTATGCATGAAAAAAATTTTAGACTTATGCATTTTCGTCATAAAATAGAAACAAAAATGAAAGAATTTGGCTGTAAAATTATCGCAGAAAATTCTCCCAGACTACCTTCTACATCTTTTATGATTTTGCCTACAGAAGATGTTGACTTTTTTATAATGGGTCTTGAAGAAAAAGGGATTATTATTTCAACGGGGTCTTCTTGTAAGGCTCGTTCAAGAGAACCATCTTTTTCTCTTTTACAAATGGGATATAGTGTGGAAGAGGCTCTTCGCGCAGTTCGCATTTCAACAGGTTTTTTTACTCAAATGGAAGATATAGAAAAACTTTTAGAAACTTCTGAATCATTGTTAAAAGTATTGAGTTAGCAAAGTGTATTGGTTTGTTTTTTTTATTACTTTAATTACGTTGGGTGCTATATTTGGCTTTTTTATTGGACATAGGCTTTTAAATCCACAACGTTACCCCGTTCTTGAAACTTTTCAGGAACAATATGAAAAAGGCTTCATTCCGGAAGAATTTCTAAAACAAGAAAAAACTAATTTTAAAATTTTATCTGATTTTGGTTATGAACTTATTGGATTTTATTTTAAAGGAAATTCACAAAAAACAATTGTATTTAATCATGGAATTGCATGGACTAAATATGGAAATGCCAAATACTTAAAATACTTTTTTGAAAACAATTGGACTATTCTTATATATGACCAAAGAAGCTCGGGAGAAAGTGGTGGGAAATATCCTAGCTTTGGGTATTATGAAAAACAAGATTTAAAAAAAGTTATTGAATTTATCAAAAAGAAATTTCCAAACACAAAAATGCTTGGGTTATTTGGAGAATCCTTCGGTGGGGCTTTAGCTTTGCAGTATTCTGCACTTGAACCTAATTTAGACTTTGTAATTTCAGTCTGTCCATTTACTAGTTTAAGGGGATTGATTTCTTATCATTTAATTTCTTTCAAAATTCCTAAACTTTTTCATTTTCTAATTTTACCTTTTGTAAACCTTTATACTAGTCTGGTGGGAAATTTTTCTATTTATAAAGTAAATCCTTATGAGGATGCTCTAATCTCTAAGTCCCCAATGCTTTTAATTCATGGAGGAAAAGATATTTTAGTTCCATTGTATATGCTAGAAAATTTATACGTTATGCGCCAACATTTAGCTCCTACTCAACTTTTTATTTTTACAAGTGGAAAGCATACTCCCGAACTTTATTTAGAAAATAAGAAAAAGTTTGATTCAATTGTAGCTGAATTTTTGGAAACTCTTCCTCATGTTCAATCAAAAAGAGTCGTCATAGAGTAATTTTTATTTAATTAAAAAATTTGAAATATAATTAGTTTAATCTTTCAAGAATTAACTTTTTAATAATTTTAGCGTCTGACTTGGTGAAGTTATCAATTTTAATTTCAGCCCGAATTTTAGGTTTGATTTTTATAGTAGCAAGTATTAAAGATTCTACAATTTCCACTCCCGAAATATCTGAATATAATACAAAGCTCTCTGTACTTGAAAAAAGTGTTTTTACGTTAAACGTAATTCCTTTAGCATCAAAAATAACTTCGTCAGGAGTGACTGGATCTCCAAGGCGACTTGCTTTAAAAATTTTTTTCACATTGATTTCTTGTCCTTTGTCTTCTGTAGGTTTCGTTTGTGAAGTAGTTTCTAATGCTGGTTCTAGTTCAGGAATTTCTTCTTTAATCCATGCAGGTAAAAAATGTCTTAAAAAAAATCCACCTAAAAGTCCTGCTAACAAATACAACAATTCATTTGTATTCATAAATTTACTTGTTGTTGTTACTACATTCTTCCAAAAAATTCAATTTCTTTTTCTAGCTCAATCCCAAATTTTTCATAAACTTTTTCTTGAATTAAACAAATTAAATAATAAACATCCTTAGCTTTAGCATTACCTAAGTTTACTATAAAATTACAATGCTCGGGAGAAATTTGAGCTCCTCCGTAAATCTTGCCTCTAAGTCCAACTTGGTCAATTAAAAACCAACTTTTTAAAGGATTTCCATCTTCATCTCTAAAAGGAGGATTTTTAAAAACAGAGCCTGCACTTTTTTTATTTTGAGGTTGAGAAGCATTTCGTTTATCTCGTTTTTCTTTTAAGGAAAATTCAATTTCTTCTAGGTTTCCTTTTGGAATTTTCATTTCAATAAATGTTATGTAAGAATTTTTATTTTTCAAAAATTGCGTTGAGCGATAACCGAACTCAATATTTTTTTTTGATTCAATAAAAATTTTCCCCTCTTTTAAAAATTCCACTTTTTCAATAAAATTAAAGATTTCTCCTCCATAACAACCTGCATTTTGAATTACAGCCCCGCCTACCCAACCCGGAATTGTACTTAAAAACTCTGTCCCTGTGTATCCTAAAAGAGAGATTTTTCGGAAAGTAGGTGTAGTAAGAGCAGCGGCACCAATACGAAAATATCCCTCAGAAAGCATTTCAAACTCTTTAAACTCTCCTGAAAGTCTCAAGGTTACAAAATCATTTGGAAAATCTGAGATGAGTAAATTAGTTCCCCCTCCAAGGACTTTAAATGGAATTTCTAGTTTGAAAAATATTTCTAAAGTTTGTTGTAAACTTTGTATGTTCTCTGGTTCTACTACAAGTGGAGAGATGCCGCCTATTTTAAAAGAGCAAAGAGTAGAAAGATTTACGTTTTCACGAAAGCAAACATGATTTTTTTTTAAAGTTTTTATTAAATCCTTGAGTTGAGATTCTAGTAACATTTTTTTGAAATATCAATCTTAATTTGAAAGGAGTAATTTTTATGTCAATCTCATTCAAGTGGATCATTATAACTGTTTTACAAGTCCTAGTACTATATTTTATAGTGCCTAGAATCAAAGGGATTAAGGTTTCTAAAAATTGGATAGATTCTTTAATTGTGGTTTTGATTTTTGTTGGATTAAACTTTTTAGCTCGAAAGTTTTTTTTAACAATTACCCTTGGGTTAGCAGGAATTTTATATTACATAACTTTTGGAATACTTGGACTTATTTTAAACGCAGGAATTCTAATTCTTATTTCCAAATTTTTACCCGATAAAATTCAAGTGGATAGTTTTTCTTCTGCTCTATTAGCGGGATTTTTTCTTGCACTTGTAAATTTCTTAGTATAATTTTACGTTAGGTGCTAATTCTTTAAAACATAATCCAAGTATTTTTCTAAATACTCAAAGTATTTAAAACTAGGATCGAGTTTATAAGAACTCATAGCATTTTCATATAAAAATAAAATTTCTTCACTAATACTTTGAGCTTTTTCTTTTGTGTATCCATAGTTTTTTATGAAGTAAGTAATAAATAGTTCTTTTAATACTTTGAAAGAAATTTGAATTTCTTTTTTGAGAGTTTTTGAATTGAAATAAGTAAATCTCTTTGAAATGATTTTATGTACTCTATACCTAAATCTTGCTTAGATGGAAAATAAGTGTAAAAAGACTTTTTAATACAGAGGATTCTTTTAAAATCTCATTAATTCCAGTTTCAGAGTAGCCATTTTTATAAAATAAATTTTTAGCTACTGTAAGTATTCTGCTTTTTACGATTTGTTTCTTCATGTTCTGAATTATAAAATGAT
>CALDSP010000304.1 GCA_937924465.1 uncultured Leptospiraceae bacterium | reverse complement strand
GAAAGAAGGTAGAAAAAATACATTTCCAGTAAAAATACACAAAAGACCAATCAATCTTTTTATATTAGATCTCCTTGGAACTTGTGTGGTAGAAAAGAATTCAAATTTTTCTTCATGAAAATCTTTATCTGTTTTACATATTTCTAGCAATTTTTTATGAAACTCGTTTGGTTTTAAATTTTTAATAAACTTTGGACCTTTTAAGTAATCTTTGAATCCATTTAGAACTAGTTCCAAATGAAGATAATGATAATTTCCAATATGATTTCCAAATATCATCCAAAGACGAAGAAATCTAAAAAACCTTCCTTTCTTGGGATATAAAGCAAAATGAATTAATAAATTTCGAATTGTGTAATAACCGATCCACATTGGATCTTTTGCATAAAAAGGCTCATGCCAAATGGCAAGTCCATTCATTCGGTGAATTGTATAACCTAATTTTTTTAGTCGAAAAGAATATTCAACATCATCTAAGCGAATAAAAAATGGAAATGAAAAATGAGCTTCTAATAAAACTTTTTTTGGAAAAAGAAAAAACCACCAAGCACCATATTCGATTTCCTCTTTTTTTGAAATTGTAATTAAATTTTGAAAAATAGTTAAATCCAATAAATAATTACAAGGTTCATAACGAAGCTTATTATAGTTTACTTTAGCGCTCGTTTCGTAAATCAAAGTTGGCAGTAAAGCATCTAGCATAGTTCCTCCAATAGCTTGTTTCGAATTTCTCTGAAACTGTAAAATAGCTTCAAGCCTTTGGAAGATTCTTTCATCTATTTCTATATCATCATCCATAAGAAGTATGTGCGTAACGTCCTGTTGCCTTTCAAAATATAGCATTCCACGAGTAAATCCTCCTGAACCACCATAGTTTGGATTTGGAATTAGGATAACGTTAGAATACTTTGCGAATAAGTTAGGTTCTAAATTTTGGGCATTATCTACTACACAAATAGAAATACGTAATGCGTCAGATCGAAATTCTCCCAAGCGTTCTAGAGTTTTGGTTAAGTAATTTTGTTTGTTATAAGTGCATATCACAATTCCAATATGAAAAAATTTAGAGCTTGGCAAATCAGAGGTTAAATATAAAAGTTGAAAACCTTGGACTTTGTCTTTCGAAATTATTTTTGGATAAATGATACTGTATGATTTCCAATTTTCCGGAAAATTTAAATACAAATCAAAAGAGTCAAAAAAATCTTGTTCTAACAGTAATTCTGATTGATAAAAATTCCCTTTTTCTTTGATTCCAAGTAATTGAATTTTTCCATTTCCTTTTCCAGAAAACCGCAAACTTACATTTTGGATATTTGTTAACTCATCCCAGTCTTTTGGAAAAAAAGCATTGAAATAAGTAAAAAAAGAGAGTTCTTGTTTTCCTTGTAGATTGCGGTTTGTTTCCCAAAATCCATATAAAGAAAAAGCCTTTTCAGAGCGAGCACCCGTTGCCTCATAAAGTGTGTACATATCTTTTAAAATTCCTTACTTTCAAGTCTTTATACTTGCCACATATTTTTTGAATAAAAATTATTATGTTGAAATATTTTTGAATATAAGTAAATTTTTAACTATATGTTTATAACTCAACAATAAAGCAGAAAAAAAGTTCTCAAAAAATTTTACCTTTAGATTTTGGATAACATATGAAATTTTTAATTGTTATTTTATTGTTCTATTCCTCTTGTAAAGAGAAACAGGTCCAAGAATTCAGTTTTGGTTTACCAATGGCTCAAATTTTTACAGACACAAACTCCAATGGAAAAAATGATGCTGTGGGATATTATGTTGACAACCCTAAGGATTATCGGATTGTCTATCAAGAACACGATACAAACGAGGATAAAATCACCGATCTGTTTATATGGAGTGGTTTTGCTACATTTACACCACCCGATCGCCCTGAAAAAGAAACTGTAAAGGTTCACGAAGCAGAAGACACAAATAAAAATGGAAAAGTAGATACTCTGCGTTGGCTGCTCCCAAATGGTTTTATTGCACTCTCTCAAGTGGACAGGGATGGGGATGGATTTTTTGAGACCACAAATTACTACAATCGCAAAAAACAAATCGTTCGTACAGAAGTGGACACAAATAAAGATGGGATTCCCGATAGGATTTATTGGCTTTATAGAGTAGAAGTGGATACAGATCATGATGGATATCCTGATCATTACGGTGAATCCGAATCGGAAACTGAACTTCGTCGCATGACTCAAGAAAGTGGATTAAAACCTCTTCCAAAAGAAAAGTCATGGGTTTTAAATCCAAATCTTGTCCCTAAAATTTATACAGCCATTATTCAATTTGAATACTAAGAAATACAAAATAGCATTGGATGCTAGACCCTTATCTACACCTGTATCTGGGGTGGGAAGACTGATTGGAGAAATTCTTTATCATTTTCCAGAAAAAGAAAAATACGAATTTCATTTGTTTAGTCACTTACCTTTTCACCTAACGCACTCTAAAATATTAGCACTTTCTAATATTGTTCCACATATTGGACAAGGAGTTTTTTTTAAAAAGGGAGGATTGTATTTTTTAATTACACTCCCTTTAGAAATTCAAAAACAAAAGTTTGATTTGTTTTGGGGTTCACAGCAAGTAGTACCATTTTTTTTACCAAAAAATCTTCCTATTGTTTTAACTTATTGTGATTTGGTTTTATATTTATATCCTCAAACAATGAGAAAGACTGCTCAAATTCAACAAAAAATTTTTCAATACTACTCTGTTAAAAAAGCTCATTTTATTTTATCAATTTCAGAAAATACTCGAAAAGATCAAATTCAAAAATTTGATTATCCTAAAGAATTTACTGATGTAAGTTATCCCGGAATTGATTTAGAAGAAATAAAAAATTTCTTAATACAAGAACCTTCCTCATATATAAAAAAACTTCCACAACAATTTTTACTTTCTGTTTCTACCATTGAACCAAGAAAGAATTATTCCTTTTTACTTCAAGTTTTTCGAGAGTATAGAAACATAGCTCCTCATCCTTTACCTTGGGTAATTGTTGGAAAAAAAGGTTGGGAATCAAAAGAGTTTTATAAAGAACTAGAAAGTCAAATCCAAACTCATCAAGACATTTTTATATTAGAAAATATAAACGACACAGATCTGCATCATATTTATTCAAAGTGCAGTTTATTTCTCTTCGCTTCTCATTATGAAGGATTTGGAATTCCCCTTTTAGAGGCTTTAGCTCACAATAAAAAATGCTTAGTCTCAGACATTCCTACCTTTCATGAAATTGGTTTTGATCAAATTGAATATCTTCCTACAAACGATCCGAAACGTTGGGCGCTAAAGATTTTAGATTTATTAGAAAGTTCTAATATTCCTAAAATTGACTTAAAACTATTTAGTTGGGAAAAAACAGCCATCAAAACAAAACAAGCCTTTGATAGATTTTTAAAATGAAAGAAATTGTTGAAAAATTTTTTATAAATGGAACAGGTTTGGAAGTTAAAATTCAAAACTCAAATAAAGAAAATTTTTTACTTCTCATACATGGTTTTAACGATACCAAAGAAACCTTTGTATTTCTAGAAAAAGAGCTATTAAAAAATTTTAATTTAGTTAGCTATGATCAGAGAGGTCATGGAAATTCCGCATGGAATGAAGATGGAATTTATCATTATTCAGAGTTAATTTTAGATCTGCATAAAGTGATAGAAAAATATTTACCAAAAGAATTTTCTATTTTAGGACATTCTTTAGGGGCTGGACTGGCAGCTCGATATTTTGGAATTTTTCCAGAAAAATGTAAAACCCTTATTTTACTGGAAGGCTTTGCTGGAATTAGAGCCATGTCTAAGGAAAGAGAAAAACTGAAAGACTGGCTTTTGTCGTTTACTCCAAGAAGAAAATTTGAAGAAGAAACTTCTATTTTACAAGAAATTGTTTCTAGTCAAAATGGAAATAAAACAAAACGAAAACACATGAGCTTTGAAGAAGCAGTAAAAAAACTCTCCGGGCTTTATAAAAATCTTCCCTTAAAAAAGGTAGAAATTCTCACTTCTTTTTTAGTAAAACAAGTGGGCAAAGATTTATTTGAATGGAAAAATGATCCAAACTTAAAAAAGTTCTCTCCTATTCCTTTTCCACCCGAACTTTCTCGTGAGCTTTGGAAAAATATTTTTTCTCCAACTCTCTTGTTTTTTGGAGAAAGGACTCACTTAAAACCAAACAATCTCAACGAAATTTGTTCTCATTTTCAAAATCTTACCCTATATGAAGTTCCTCAAGCAAGCCATAACATGCACCATGACAATCCAGAATTTATCTTAGAGAAAATTCAACTTCATTTGGGATTTAATAAATAGTCAGACTTGATTCCATTCCATTCAATGGAAGTAGGAAATTGACTAGGACATTCAGAAATTACTTTCACGGAAAAGTTTAATATATAAGGATTCACAAAGAAGAAACGAATGAGTGATCGTAAAACTATAGAAACACTTTCCAAGACATTAATTTTTCCTACGTTATGCAAGTACTCTACTAGAAAAGCACAATCCTTATTTACAAATAATCTCTCTTTATAAGGAAGAATATAACCTGAAAAACTTTCTTTTTTTTCTAATAGAATTTCGGAACTAAGAATTTTATTAAAAAAAATTAATTTACCATTCTTATCTTGAATTGCAATCATTCTATAGTCATTATCTTTTTCTTTTGCAGAAAATCCTCCAGTAAAAAAGCGAGTTTGATTTTTAGAAATAGAACGCAGCATTTCCCAACTTTTGCTAAACTTATAAACTTCATAATTCGTAAGCAAATGCTCCATTCCTCCTAAACCCTCCAGAATGTAAGTATTTCCTTTAAATTCAAAAACTCCATTTGCTCTAGAATAAGAAAACGGAATATCTGCCTGAACAAAATAATTTTTTTTTATTGTATGCTTTCCTTTAGATATAGGAACTCCTAAAAACAAATTTTCATATTTTAATGTAATTTTGATATCTTCTAGGGATACTTTAATTTCAAAAGATTCTCCTACTTTAGAAAATTCATTTTCTTGTATTTTAATATAAAAATTATCTTCTAAGGCAAAAAAATCCTTTGCTTTAAAATTTTTTGTTTTAAAGTAGTTTCCTGTTTTTAAACTTTGAATTGAAATAGCAACTCCATTGTGCAAGCTACCGGGTCCTAAATTACTTACTAAAGCGGTAATAAAAATTTGAAAATCAGAATTTATAAATGAATAATTCCAACCTTGAAAATATCCTTCTTCCTTGTATGGTTGAAAGAAAAAGGATTGAGACAAAAGAGAAGTAGTAAAGATAAAGCAAACAAAAAAATATATAACAAATAACTTCAAAAGATTCATTAGAATTTATCGAAAAAAATTTTATAAAAACTTGGGATTACTAATTTGAAGTTTAGCTTGAAGACTTTGTTTCACTAGTTCCCATTCTTTTGAATTTGGTTCAGAAATTTTTTTTCTTTGGATGATTTCAGAAAACTCCCTGTTTAAATTTTTCCAAATTTGTTTTTTTTGTAAAAAATTTTCTCTAAAAGAATTTTCCTCTTTTTGTAAATATTTTTCCAATCTTTGAATATCCTCCTCCATAAGTTTTTCTGCTAGTTTCCACTCTCTAGCTAAAATTTGAAGTGTATTCCAACTTACCAAAGTCTTGTAAGAAAGCTCCTCATCTTCTTTTATAATAGGTAAAATTTCTTTTATAAGAAATTCTCCAACTGCTTCTAAAAGTTCCTCGAAATTTGGTTTATCTTGCATTTTCTATGAGCCTCATAGCTTCCCATTCCATTTCTGTCACACGACGTCCAATACTTGCAAGTTCAATCCCTTTATCTTTACCGGATAAATGCCTTTCTGCTTGCTCTATACATCCTACCGCCCAACGTAAATTTCCGATAACTTCCCAAAATAAAACTCTTTCTGGAAAAACTTTTTTACCAGAAAATTTTTCATAGTGTTCATAAAATTCTTTTCGATTTGCAAAACCTCCTACTTCTAAATTAATTTTCCCAAACCTCCAGTCTCTCATACAAAGCCAAGCTATATCCTCATGCCTATCCCCAAAACGTGCAAATTCCCAATCTAAAATTCCTTTTAAGCCAGATGGGTCTACCATAAAGTTTCCAGTCCGAAAATCTCCATGAACCAAAACTAAAGTTTCTACCTTAGGATAATTTTTTTCTAACCAATTGAGTATGAGCTCCATAGCAGGGTGTGGTTCATCAAAGTTTTGGATTTGTGCTTGTATAATCTTAAGAGAGTTTTGAGGGAGTTCGTTTGGAGTTTGAATTCCTTTTAAAAGTTGATTTTTTATATTTAGATCTTGAAAATCATCAGGTTGAATAGAATGAATTTTTGCAAGCTGTTCAGCTAAAAGTTTTGGAAGATTTTTTCGTAAGTCTTTTAAACTTGAATCCTTTGTCACGTAACGTCCATTTGCTTTTCCAGAAATTTTTTCCATAATATAAAATGGAGTTCCAAGATAAGATGTATCGATTTCCAACAAAATTGGCTTGGGGGTTAAAACACCTTTTGAATGAGCAATTTTAGCAACATAAAATTCTTCCTCTTTACTTAAACTTGTAAAAAGTGAAGAAGACTTATCGGTTCGAAATACAAACTCTTGAATGGGATTTTTAGAATCTTGAAATTCTAAACGCAAAGAATAATTTTCTTGACAAGCTCCCCCACTAAGCTGCTTAGCTTCTAAGATTTTGTTGAAAGAAGGAATTTTATTTTTTAAATAAGATTCTAATTGTTTTATAAAATCAAAACTTTCATTCATTCATGCCTCAAACTTCATGTTGAGTAAATTTCTTGCTATCACCATTTTATGAACTTCTGTAGGTCCATCGGCAATGCGTGCTGCTCTTGCATCTCGATAAAATAACTCTAACTTAGAATCTTGGCTATATCCTAAAGCTCCACAAATTTGAATTCCTCTATCAATTACTTTACAAAGAGTTTCACTCACATGCCACTTTGCAAAAGAAATAGCTGTCCTTGCATCTTGTTCTCGTCTAAGTAAATCGGCAGCTTTTAAAGTAAGCAAAAAACCAGACTCAATTTCCAAAGCAGACTCTGCCAACATCCACTGAATTCCCTCATGCTCGCTTAGTTTCATTCCAAAAGCCTCTCGCTTTTTTGCATATTCAATTGTAATTTCTAAAGCTCGGCGAGCCATTCCAATCCATCGCATACAATGAGTAAGCCTTGCCGGTCCCAATCTTAGTTGACTTAAACGAAAACCTTCCCCCACTTTCCCAAGTAACATTTTTTCTGGAACTTCTACATTTTCGAATTTTAATTCACAGTGTCCTCCAGGTCCGTGGGAACCCATAACTCCAATTTCCCTTATCATTTTATAGCCCGGACTATCTGTAGGAACTAAGAACATACTACTTTTGCGAAAGCTACCATTCACTCTAGAAAATACTATTACAAAGTAAGCTCCATTTGCTCCTGTGCAAAACCATTTATGACCGTTTAAAATAAATCTATCTCCTTGCTTTATAGCATTAGTTTGAAGCAAACTAGGATCTGCCCCTGCTCCGGGAATTGGTTCAGTCATAGCAAACCCAGAACGAATTTTTCCTTGGATAAGGGGATAATAAAATTTTTCTTTTTGTTCTGAAGTTGCAGCTAAGTGAAGTAAATGCATATTTCCTTCATCGGGAGCATCACAATTGAATAAAAAAGGAGCTATGGGAGAACGCCCAATTTCACTAAAGACAAGAGCTGTACCAACCATATCTAAACCCAATCCTCCTTCGGATTTAGGAAGATGCGGGGTCCAAAATCCTCTTTGCTTTACTTTTTCTCTAGCAAATTGAACAACTTCTAAAGGAAGTCTTCCTGTTTGATAATCGTATTTATCTTCTAAGGGGATAATTTCTGTATTGATAAAGTCCCGAATTTCAAACTGTAAATTTTGAATCTCTTTTGGAATTTCAAAGTGCATTTGTTTCACCATTCGATTTCTTTAAACGCCATGCAAAGAGAAAATAAAACTTTACAGCTTTAAAAATAGATCCCAATCTCCAAGGATGAGTTATTAAATTCCACAACCAAATTAAATTTTTTCTTTGGAAATATTCAGGTGCAGATTCTACTTTTCCTGCCAAGTTTTCAAAAGTATTCCATACCCCAATTACAACAGTGTTCCCAAGATAACTCATATTGTTCTCAATCCAAATTTCTTGTTTAGGATATTCTAAACTTAAAAAAACAATATTGGGACTTGTTTTGCGAATTGCTTCTTTTATCATAAGTTCTCTTTCCTTTGGTACGTCACTGGAATGTCGCCCAACAATCCGTAATTTAGGAAAAAGACGCACCAAGTTAAAGAAAAGTTTTTCAATAATTTTTTCTTTACTTCCTAAAAAAAATACCGTAATTGATTGTTTTTCAGCATAACGAAGAAGATCCATTACTAAGCTAATAGTAGTTATAGTTTCTGCTAATTTTAAGCCTAGCTTTTTTGCTGCCCAACCAAATCCACCCGTTGTAGCTAAAATCAAAGAAGCTTTTTTAGGAATCCTGTGCAGAGGTTTGCCGGGAAGAAAATCTATAAATTTCAAAGGATCTAATAATAACACATGATACAAACGTTCTTTTTTTTTGATAAAATCAGCAATAACAGCAATAGCTTGATCTCTTGTAAGATTGTCTAACTCAATCCCTGCAAGATTGATTTTAGGTCTTTGTGTTACATCGATACTTTGATATTCAAGGATGAAATCACGTTCTTCTTTAGGAGATTGATGAAAAATGTGAAATGGCTCTTTCATGGATATCACTAACTTGAAATTCTAGAGATTTCTAGTCAAGTGAAGTTTTTGAATATATTCTTTGGCAATCAAAGGAAAAAGCAATTCATCGGAAAACAAAGAAATAGAAGCAGGTTTGCATTCCCCCATATAAACTACAGACCAAAAATTAATAGAATTGATTCCACCAATTGGCACAATAGGAATAGAAAACCGAGTCAAAACCTCTCTCAAAATTGAAGTTCCTAAAGTAGAATAAGAGGTCTTCTTAGTACCACTTTGAAAAATAGGACCAAATCCTGTGTAATTCCACAATTGAGTATCTAGATTTTGTAAGTCCTCTAAAGAATGAGAAGAAGTTCCTTTAATCATTTGAGCACTAGCAATTTTTTCTTTTTGCTTTTCGTTCAATCCAAGATAATCCTCTTTGCCCAAATGCAAACCATAGGCTCCAACTTCTAAAGCGACTTCCCAGTAATCATTAATTACAATGTTTAGTGAAGTTAGTTTAGAAATTTCTGTGTATTTTCGTTCTATCTCTTTAAGAGAAAGTGTTTTGCTACGAAGTTGAATAGAGTCAATAATACTAGGATAATCCTCCCACATTCTAAGAAGGTTTTGAATTGAAAGAGAATTTCTTTTACAAAAATCTAAATCTAAAATGGGATAAAGTCCTATTTTCTTCCAAACCAAATTATCCACCACCTACAAATTTAATAATTTCAATTTTATCTGAATTTTTTAGAAAAGTGATAGCCCAGCTTTTTGGTTCTAGAATTTCCCCATTTAACTCAATCGCTACAGTTTCGGGAACGATCCCCATTTCTGCTAGCAAATTTGAGAGAGATTTTGGTTGTTCGGAATTAAGTAAAATTTCTTTACCGTTTACTTTCATAATAAAACATCTTGACGATTAAAATTTATCATAAAAAAAGGAGGTATGAGAATTTTACATTCACTTGTTTTTTTGTCACTCTTATTTTTCCCTTTTTGCACCAAGAAAAAAGATACAACCAAAGAAAAAGCGATTCTTTCATACATATTAAACTGCACAGGAGGGAGTTTGAGTGCTTGCCAAGAGTCTTGTGCTACCACTTGTGGCATAAGTCCAGATTCCAATTTAACTCCATCCAATCTAC
The DNA here is from genome assembly GCA_937924465.1 of uncultured Leptospiraceae bacterium. Lineage (GTDB taxonomy): Bacteria > Spirochaetota > Leptospiria > Leptospirales > Leptospiraceae > CALDSP01. The sequence goes on along the minus strand of CALDSP010000304.1, from coordinate 594 downwards.
CCTGTGTGAATAGTTGCCAATCTACCTGTTCTTCCAGTTGCAATAGCATAAATCTTCTCATAGTTTTGTCAAGAAAATAATGAAAATTTATTTAGCAGGACCAGAAGTATTTTTACCCAACGGAAAAGAAGTTTTAGAAAATTATGTCAAAGAATGCGAAAAATTTGGACATGAAGGACTGAGTCCACTTGACAATGAAATTCACAGCAAAACAGGAATTCATCTAGCTAAAGAAATTTTTTTAGCAAACCGAAATTTAATTCAAACCTGCGACATTGTTCTAGCCAATTGTAATCCTTTTCGGCTAGCAACTGTAGATGACGGCACGGCGTGGGAAATTGGCTATGCTTTTGCACTCAAGAAAAAAGTTTTTGGTTACATAGAAAAAAAATTATCGTTAGTAGATATAGTGAAAAGTAAGATTCCAACCTCTCTGCATTCTAGTGGTTATTTGATTGATCAAAACGGTTATTTATTAAACGAAGACTTTGGAAATTCTATTAATTTAATGTTGGAATTTTCCATTGTTGAATCAGGTGGAGAACTCATAGAAGGAAATTTTACTAGGGCTTTACAAAGACTCAATGAACTTGA
>CALDSP010000303.1 GCA_937924465.1 uncultured Leptospiraceae bacterium | reverse complement strand
TTAATTGTAATTTAAAGGTATTTTTCTTAGTCTTAGGAAAAAATAATTTATTTTTCAAGTTTAAAAATATTTCTTTTTTCTCGGGATGAGTTTTTAAAAACTTTGAAATTTGTTTTTCATATTCCAAGCAATTTCGAAGATCACCTTCTTGATTAAAGATTTCATAAAGTTTGAGTAATACAAAAAACTGCAATTTATGTTTTAGGCTCATTTGAAAAAAGTATTTTGCCTTTGATAAATTTTTATTTTTAAAATGAAAGTTTCCAAATAGATTCAAGAAAATTATTTTTTCTTCAAATTCACTTTCTAAAAGTTCTTTTTCACAAGTTTCCAAGTTTTTGTTTTGAGTATGATTGAGACAATTCGTAAATTTATATAAAAATTCTGCTTTTTTATTTTTAAGATTTTTTGCTTTCTGAAATTCTACACCAGCCACTTCTAAGAGGTTTTCTTCTAAAGCAATTTTTCCGAGCATAAGTGGAAAAAAAGAGTCATTTGGATTCAGTTTTTCTCCTTCTTGAAAAAAAAATTTTGCCTTAGTAGTATCTCCAAAATAAAAAAATAAGTTCCCAAGTTGTTTTTTATAAGTTGAGTTATTTGGGTAAGCCAAAGCACCTTGTTCTAAGTATTCTAAACTTTGTTCAAAGTCTTTTTTATGAAAGAAATAAATTCCAAAAGAAAGAAATTTCCATTCTAGGCTTTTCAATTCCGAAATTATTTTTTCGGCTTTTGAGAACTCTTCTATCATACAAAGTAAATTCACTAGTTCCAAACCTAGTTCTTCATTTTCTGAATCAATTCCATAAGCTATAGATAAAGACTGAATAGCTGAATGAATTTCATTATTTTCTAAAGCATCTTTGGCTTTTTCTAAGTAAAAGTGAACTTCCCAAATATGTAAAAAATTTTTTACAAACGTTTTTTCTTTAATGCTTTGAAGATAGGTTCCTACTTCTTCATATTTTTTTTGAATAAGTAGAGAGTCCAAATAGTGAAAATAAATTTTTTCCTCTTCTAAATTTTTTATCAATAGATCTTTAAAAATCTTTTCTGATTTTTTTGGATTGTTTTGTTTATATAAAATTCCCAGTTGAAATAAAATTTCATTTTGGTCTTTAAAGTTTTCTTGCATTTCTTCCAGAAAAGAAATGGCTTGTTTAATCTCTCCCAAGATAACAAAATTTTGAGAAATAAGTAAACCTAAGTTCAAATCCTTTTGCTTATTATAGGAGAGTAAGTAAAATTCTAGAGATCTTTCATAATCTTTTAATTCAAAGTAATAGTCACCAATGATTCGAAGGTATTTAGGATTATTTTTGTGAAATAGCTTTGAGAGTTTAGATTCAATTTTAGAGAAATCTTTTTTTTGAATATCCACAGAGATTTCATCCCAAATTTGGTCTTCTGTTTTTTCATCAGAATAATAAAAATTTGATTCTTCCTGTTTTTCAATGCTCTGGCAAAAAAGAATATTAAGAATTCCTAATATAAGAAATTTTTTCATATTTTCCAAAGAATAAAAATCTTTAGGTTAGCTTAAAATTTCTTTTTTTACTAACTCATCTAATTTCAGTAAATTTTTTAAAAGAGTTTTAACCTCACTTAAATAATATTGTGTAGTAGAGTCAGACTTTGCCTCTGGTGGATTGGGATGTACTTCCATAAAAAGTCCTTCTATTCCAACACTTACTGCGCCTCTCATAAGATCAGGTATAAATTCTCTTTGTCCTCCAGTAATATTTCCAGCCGCTCCGGGTAATTGTGCAGAATGAGTACCATCAAAGATAACAGGTATGTCCATGCTATGTAAAATAGGAATAACTCTCAAATCAAAAACTAAATTGTTATAACCAAAACTTGTACCTCTTTCTGTAATAAAATATTTTCGAGAGCCGGTTTCTTGAATTTTAGTTACTATGTGTTTACAGTCGTTAGGTGCTAGAAATTGACCCTTTTTAACATTTACCCATTTTCCAGTTTTTGCTGCTTCTTCTATTAAATCAGTTTGTCTACAAAGAAAAGCAGGAATTTGAAAGATATCTACTACTTCTTTTAAAGGAGAAACTTGGGTAGTTTCGTGAACATCGGTCAATACGGGAACATCATATTTGTTTTTCACGAATTCAAGAAGTTTGATTCCTTCTTTTAAGCCTGGCCCTCTATAAGAATGAATAGAAGAACGATTTGCTTTATCAAAACTACTTTTAAAAATGTAAAAAATACTCAACTCTTTACAAATTTCCGTCATCTCTCCGGCGACCCTATCTAAGAGCTCTTTACTTTCCATTACACAGGGACCTGCAATTAAAAAAAATGGATTTTTGCCTCCAATTTTTACACCTTTTAAAAACTCTCTTTCTTGAATGATTTGGTTCATGAAAGTCCTCCAAAATTTTGAATAGAATATTCTTTGGCTGCGGTTATAAACTCAACAAAAAGAGGGTGTGGGTTTGTTGGTTTAGATTGAAATTCGGGATGAAACTGCACACCAATAAACCATTTGTGACTTGGAATTTCTACGATTTCTACTAGTTTTTCATCGGGAGAAAGTCCAGAGATAAGCATTCCTTTTTGTTCAAAGTCTTTTTTATATTTCAAAGTGAATTCAAATCGATGCCTATGACGTTCCATAATTTGAGAGGATTGATAGATTTTATGGGCAAGACTTCCTTCTTTTAAAATGCAAGGAAACGAACCTAACCTCATTGTTCCACCTAATCTATCTACTTCCATTTGTTCTTCAAGTAAAGAAATAACAGGATAAGGAGTAGTTGGATTAAACTCTGTAGAGTTTGCTTCATTCCAACCTAGGACGTTACGTGCAAATTCTATAACACAGCACTGCATTCCAAGACAAATTCCAAAAAATGGAATATTATTGATTCTTGCATATTCTATTGCGCGAATTTTTCCTTCAATTCCTCTTTCTCCAAATCCACCTGGTACTAAAATTCCTGAAATATTTTGAAAAACTTGTTG
>CALDSP010000302.1 GCA_937924465.1 uncultured Leptospiraceae bacterium | reverse complement strand
AGTCTAATCATTTATTCTGGTGGCTTAGATTCTACTGTTTGTTTGTATTTAGCTAAGTCTCAAAAAGAAACTGTAGAAGCAATCTCATTTTATTACCAACAAAAACATAAAATTGAACTTACTAAAGCAAAACAAATTACAAAAAGTTTGAACATTCCCCATCACATAATTAAAATTCCAGCAGAGATTTTTTCTTCCTCTGCTTTAGTAAATGAAAAAATAGAGGTTCCTAAATTTCAACCAAATAAAAATAAAATCCCAATTACTTACGTTCCAGCTAGAAATTTACTCTTTTTATCTTTTGCTTTGTCGTATGCAGAAAGTCAAAATTTTCAAAAAATTTATATTGGGGTAAATGCTTTAGATTATTCAGGTTATCCAGATTGTAGAGGAGAATTTATAAAATCTTTTCAAGAAACAAGTAAGCTTGCAACAAAAGTTGGAAATGAAGGAAAGGCTATTCAAATTGTAACTCCTCTTATACAAATGACTAAAAAAGAAATTGTTACGTTAGGTGCTAAATTAGGAGTTCCTTTTAATAAAACGCATTCCTGTTATTCACCTATAAATGGAAAACCTTGTGGAAAATGTGAAAGTTGCACTCTTCGAAAAAAAGGTTTCGAAGAGGCTGGAATTGAAGATAAATAAAATTTATCCTGTAGTTCGTAAAGCACTAGCTATGGCATTTACAGTTAACAAGAGTCTATTTAAAACCTTTTCAGCTTGCGAATGTTTTTCTAATTTTTGTAAAACTCTCCATTCACTCAAAAGAGAAATCTGTAACTTGTGTAAAGACTTTAAACCACTATTTCGAATTGCAATACTTTTGAATAACTTAGGACGTCTCTGTTGTACACTTCCGCCTAAAACCTCATCTAATATAAGAATGGTTTGGTTATACTCTTCTTGAATGTCTTGAATAATTTTTTTACGTAACAGTTCATCCTCTACTAGTTTAGAGTACTCTACCATGATTTCAGGAGATGCAGTATAAACACTAGTCTCAATATTTTTTAGCACATAACGTAAAAACTCCCAAGAATTAGTATGTTTGCATAGTTCATAAAACTCATTTAAAAATTCTTGTTTTAATTTATTAAGAGCTGTTCCAACTCCATACCAACTAGGTAGAAAAAATCTTGACTGATTCCAACTAAACACCCAAGGAATAGCTCGTAAATCGGCTAAGGTTCTTTGTCCTGTGCGTCTTACTGGTCTTGAACCAATTTTACTATTTTCAATAGCATCTATGGGAGTAGCCTGAGAATAGAACTCTACAAACTTTTCAGTGTGTAGTAGATCTTGGTATTTTTGTTTACTATACTTAGCTAACTTTTCTAAAGTACTTTCCATGGGATGAGTAAAGAAACCTTTCTTTTTATGAAGTAAAGTAGCTTGTATAGTACCTGCTAAGAAGATTTCTAAATTATAAGTTGCACTTACAAAATTGGCAAACTGTTGGGCAATTGTTTCCCCTTGCACAGTCATGCGAATCTTTCCAGAGAGAGTAGGAGAAGGTAAAGCTTCTAAAAATCTATGAGTTTTGCCACCTCCTCGACTTATGGTTCCTCCTCTTCCATGAAAGAACTCAAGTTTTATATTTTTAGATTCAGCAAGCTGTGTTAGTTTTTTTTGGGCTTTATAAAGTCCCCATTGGCTTGCTAAAATTCCACCATCTTTATTACTATCGCTATAACCAAGCATAGCCTGTTGATAAGAAAATTTGTATTCTTTGATTTTTTTTTGTAATTCTAAACTGTTTCTAGTAACGGGATGAGATAAAAACTCTTCTAGAATTTTGGGAGCATTTTCTAGATCCTCTATAGTTTCAAAAAGGGGAACCACCTGAATAGGAGATGCCATTCCTTTTTCTGTATGAATTAAAAGCCCTACTTCTCTTTGAAAAATATAAATCAAAAGCAAGTCAGAGACGTTACGCGTCATACTAACAATCAAAGAACCAATTCCATTATATCCATATTTTTTTACATATTCATGAATGGCTTTATAGCAAGAAAGAACTGCGTCAGCTTCACTACCTGCTTTCATGTCTGGAAGTAAAAAAGGACGAAAGGATTTTAACTCTTCATTTAAAAAATTTTTTCTTTTCTCTTCATTCCAATTTATATAATCATAGTCTTCATATCCTGCTGTTTTTAAAATTTGAGTCATGGCAAGATCATGAAATTTACTATTTTGACGAATATCCAAGGCTACACAGTGAAATCCATAAGAACGAATTAAAATTTCTACTGGTAATAAATCATAAAAAGCTATATGTTTGGCTTTAATTTGTAAAAGAGATTCTTTTAAAATTAAAATGTCATTCAATAGTTCTTTAAAATTTTTGTAATGGTAAGTTTCAAGTTCAAGTTTTGTTGATTTGGGAAGTTTATGTAATACTAAACTACAGTATTGTCTCCAAGCCTCTTCTGGATTTCGGTCAATAAGTTTTTTTGCATCAGATCCTATTTCTTCTTTCATTTCGTTTAGTCTTTTTATGAGATTTAGAGGAGGGGACTGGATTCTTTCTGAAAGACTAAGTTTTCTTATCAGTTGTTTTAAATTTTGTTCATGAAGTTCTAGGGCTAGATCTCTAAACATTGTTAGAGTTTCATAGGTAACCTCTGCTGTTACAAAGGGATGTCCATCTCTATCTCCACCTACCCAATTTCCAATTGTTACCTTTGGAAGTATATTAGTATTTTCTAATATACTAATATTTAATCCCATTTTTTCCCATGCATAATAGAAATTTAAATATAATTTAGGAATTACTACAGGAAAAACATTTTTAATATAATGAATAATATTTCTTCTTTCAGAAGGAACATCGGGTTTTTCTAGAAAAATTTCTCCTGTGCGAATGAGCCTTTCTATAGAAGTTTTAATTTCATGCCTAATTTCTAAAAACTCACTTGGTGTCCAAATGGGATTTTCTTTCTTTACAAGTTTTAAATATAATTCTCTATGATGTTCTAAGATAGTTGCGCGCTTTGCTTCCGTTGGGTGAGCAGTTAAGACTGGTTCAATATGAATGTTTGAAATTTCTTCTATAATATCGTCTTCTTTGATACCGTTTTCTAAAAGATTTTTAAAAACTCCAGCAAGTAAACCCGGCACTTTTTCAATTCCGTATTCTTTTTCATAATAACGTCGAAATTGTACATAAGCATTTTCTTCTGACATATTCAAAAGTTGATAAGCAATGGAAATAGCCTCTATGACTTTTTCAATGTTTTGAGTAATCTCTGGGATTTCTTGTTCCGAAAAAGGCAAATAAGAAGTGAGTTCTTTTTCTCCTAGTTCTTCTAAGACTTCTCGAAAACAATCTATTAAAAATTCTACATCCTCTTGCGTTTTTTCAATAATAGAAAAAGATTTTTGGGGATACATAAGTTGGCTCCTAATAAAACGTATAAAGTTTTTGTTTATAAAATTCTAAATACTTGTTTACTCAAGTCTTATTTGGTATCTGCCCAACTTTTACCAAAGCTACCTTCTACTACAACAGGAACACTTAGACGCACAGCATTTTCCATTTCTTGTTTGGCAATTTGAAAGATTTCTTCTTTTTCTTTTTTATGCACTTCAAAGACTAGCTCATCATGTACTTGCAAAATCATTTTAGATTTTTTTTGGTTTTTATGTAAGTGTTCATGAATTCGGATCATGGCAATTTTAATCATATCGGCAGAGGTACCTTGGATAGGACTATTGATTGCAATCCTTTTTGCTGCTTCTACTTCTTGCCTTTTATTAGATTTAATTTCAGGAATGTAACGTCTTCTACCAGTAAGGGTTTCTACATAACCTTTTTCAAAGCATTCTTTAGAAATCTTTTCCATGAATTCTTTTACTTTAGGATATTTTAAAAAGTATTTATCTATGAAAATCCCAGCTTCTGTTTTAGAAATCCCTAATTGTGTTGAAAGCCCATAAGCACTCGTACCATAAATAACAGAAAAGTTTACAATTTTAGCTTTGTTTCTTTGTTCGGAAGTAACTAAATTTTCCTCTATACCAAACAACGCACTAGCTGTTTGTCTATGAATATCTAAATTGTTTTGATAAGCATGTATCATATTTGAGTCTTGACTAAAGTGAGCCATAATTCGCAGTTCAATTTGAGAGTAATCTAAACTCAAAATTTCATAATCTTCTGAAACAGGCACAAAGGCTTTTCGGATTTGTTTTCCTTCTTGGTCTTTGATGGGTATATTTTGTAAATTAGGTTCTGTAGAAGAAAGCCTACCCGTTGCTGCTATGGTTTGATTGTAACTTGTATGAATTCGTTTTGTAGTAGGATGAATCATTTTTGGAAGGGCATCAATGTACGTACTTAAAAGTTTGGTAAGTTTACGGTATTCTAAAAGTAAGGGAACCACAGAATGTTTCTCTACAAGAGTTTCTAAAACAAAATGATCTGTAGAAACACCTGTAGCTGTTTTTTTGACTTCTGGGAGTTTAAGTTCTTGGTACAGTACGAATTGCAATTCCTTTGTTGAATTTAGGTTAAATGGATGTCCTACAAGTTTATAAATTTCTTTTTCGAGTTCTTTTACTCTGTTATGATATTCATGAGAAAGTTCTTTTAAATACTTGGCATCAATACTTACTCCATCCATTTCCATATCTCTTAAGACGGTGATAAGAGGAGTTTCAATGTTTTCTAAGACATCTTGTAAGGATTGTTTTTTTACTTCTAATTTCAATTTATTATAAAGTCTAAGTGTAATGTCTGCATCTTCTCCTGCATATTCTGTAACTTCATCTAAAGGAATTTCGTAAAGTGGAACTTGTTTTTTTCCTTTTTTGGTTAGCTCTTCATAAGTAATAGTTTTATATCCAAGAAATTCAGCAGCTAAGTCGTCCATATTATGTTTTCTACCATCTGGTCTTAAAACATAACTGGCAAGCATGGTATCAAAATGAATTGGTTTTAGATCAATTCCATATTTTTTTAGTATGATTGAATCATATTTAATATTTTGTCCAACTTTAAGTATATTTGGATTTTCTAATATATTCTTAAATTTTTCTACTATAATTTGAATGGAAAAAGATTCTATATTAAACTTAGATTTTACATATTGAACAGGAATATAGTAACCTAGTTTTTCTTCAAAACTAAAAGAAATTCCTAAAATTTCTGCATGCATTGGATTGGTAGAAGTGGTTTCTGTATCTACAGATAAAATTTTTTGAGTTTTTAATTTGTTACATAACGTATTTAGGTCTTCTAATGTTTTAATTCTAATATAATTTCCTTTTTCAAAATTAGAAATTGTTCGTTCTTGAGTTTGAGTTTGCGATTTTGAATTTAAGCTTTGATTTGCTTCTTTTACTAAATCTCT
>CALDSP010000301.1 GCA_937924465.1 uncultured Leptospiraceae bacterium | reverse complement strand
TATATCTCATTTGTCTTTATACTTGGGAGAATTTTTAGCAGTAGAAAAATCATCTTTAATATTCTTACTTGCTTATTATGTTTTTCTTACTATAGGAGAGCTTTGTATTTCTCCTATTGGACTTTCTACTGTAGCAAAGATTGCTCCTGCACAAATAGGAAGTTTGCTTATGGGAGTCTGGTTTTTATCTAATGCTATCTCTCATTATATTTCTGGTTGGTTAGCAGGTGAATATGCGAAATGGTTAGAAGTGCAAGAGTTTTTTCTTTTTTTATTTGGAATCAGTTTGATTGCTTCTGTCACTCTATTTATTTTTAAGAATAAAATGAATAAACTCATTCTTGAGGAGAGTTAGTATGAAAAAATTTTTTATTTTTTTTATTTTAATGTTTAACTTTTATTGCGCAAGTACACAGAAAACAACAGGGAAATGCATTTCTGGAAATTGCAAAGAAGGTCATGGAGTTTATACTGATGAGCATGGAAAGTATATTGGTCAATTTAAAAATGGAATGTTTAATGGGAAAGGACAAATGTTTTTTCATGAAGGGGAGAAATATGATGGAGATTTTAAGGATGGAGAAATTGAAGGTAAGGGAGTTTTTATTTTTCCAAGTGGAGAACGTTATGAAGGAGAGTTCAAAAAAGGCGTGTTTGAAGGCAAAGGAATATTGAGTTTTCCTAGTGGAGAAAAATATAACGGAGAATTTTCTAAAGGTAAGTTTCATGGAAATGGAGTTTTAGAATTTCCTACAGGAGAAAAATATGTTGGAACCTTTAAAAATGGAAAAATGGAAGGAGAAGGCTCTCTTATGTTAAAAAACAAAGAAAAATATAGTGGTTCATTCTTGGATGGAAACTATAACGGAAAAGGCACTTTGGAACTTCCAAGTGGAAAAAAATATACAGGAGATTTTAAGAACAATCGATTTCATGGAAAAGGAACCCTTCTTTATCCCGATGGAACTATTTATACAGGGGAGTTTGAAAATGGACTTTATAACGGGTATGGTATACTTAAAGGACCAACGGGAGAACAGTATACAGGACTTTTTAAAAATGGAAAATTTCACGGAAAAGGTGTATTGAAACTTCCAGATGGTTCAGAAATTAGTGGAAACTTTGTCAATGGAGAATATACTTTTGAATAGAGAGGATTGATTCATTCTTCATGAACGAATCTCTATAGAACGGACTTTGGGACGACTTAATTCAATATTTTCCAATTCTAGTTTTTCTATTCTCTCTTCTGCGTATGTAAGTCTTTCTATTACCGATTTTAATAGTACAAATAAAAATCCCGGAGCATTTTTGCTAAGCTTTAAAAAACTTTCTCTATCAATCACACCCAATTTGGCTATAGGAGATTTTACTAGAATGCTTGCCATACGAGGTTTTGCTTTGATTATAGCAATTTCTCCAAAAAAAGAACCCGCGGCTAAACTTCCAACTTCTTGAATTCCTGTAGGACGCTTTTTTAAAACAGAAAGTTCTCCCTCAAATACAAAGTACATTTTTCCATTCGAAATATCACCCTCTTGAAAAATATACTCATCCTTTCTATAAATCTTAGTGGAGATTGTATTCACGTAATCGTGAATGTTTGTAATTTTGCCCATTTCTTTTATTCCTAAACTAATGTATCAATTTAAAACATTAGAGTCAAGTTTTTTTATTAATATTAAGATTTATTTATGATTTTTATTTAAATTTAAAAACTCGTTTTTGAAAAAATCTCGCAAAGATATCACTTGGAAAAAGTCAGTGTCCTTCCACTCATTTAGATATAACAACTGCAAGTTAAAAAGCACAATAAAGTCCTAAAAAAATCTAAATTGAGTTTTAATAATTTCAGAGGCCTGAAAAAAGCTTATAAAAAATTTATCATTTTAAAATTTCGCTTTTCAAAAAATTACCATCTTTATAAGTTGTAATAAAATTTACAGTCTCAAAGAGACGCATATACGGAGAATAATTTATGTTAAAAAAATTTGGAGTACTACTCCTCATAGTTTCTTTTCTTTCAGTTGGTAATTTCGTGTTTGCTCAAGATGGAGATGAAGAACCAATGGATGAACCTGCTGAATCCTCTCCTCCAGCTAAAAAATCTGTAGCTGAAGAAAAAAAGGCAGAAGCAAAAGAAGCTAAAGAAAAGGGAGAAAAAAAAGGAAAGAAAGATAAGAAAAATAAAAAAGAAAGAAAAAAAGGCAAGAAAAAGGCAAAACAACAAGTTAAAAAAGAATCACCTAAAGACGAGGGTTAATTCTTCTTAGGGCGGTTTATCCGCCCTTATCTCCCATGAAAAAATTTCAAAGTTTGATTTAGTTCTAAAGCCGCTTTGTTTAATTCTTCTGCATTTAGAGTTAGTTCTTTCAAATCTTCGTTATTTGAGTGATTGATTGTATTGATTGAGTGGATTGATTTTACAATTTCTTCAAAAGCTAATTTCTGTTCTTGGCTAATGTTTTGAATATTTTGTGAATCAATTCGGACAACATGAGATTCTTCTTTCACGTTAGCATTGATCTTAACTTGTAATTTACTAAATTCATAAATTTTTCTCATTAGTTCTACAATATGTGTTACACCTTGTAAAATAATTAAAAATTTATTTCTAAGTTCTGAAACAGTAGCTTTACCATTTTCAATTTCTTTATTATTGGTTTTTATGAGTTTATCAATTTCTTTTAGGCTAATATCCGTTTTATCGGCAAGTTTAGAAATTTCAGTTGCTACAACGGCAAATCCTTTTCCACTTTCTCCGGCTCTAGCAGCTTCAATAGCAGCGTTGAGTGCAAGTAAATTAATTCTTTCTGAAATATCTCTAATTGTACCAAGAGTTTTTGTTACCTCTTTTGAACTTTGAAAAATAGAATTCATACTTTCATTCATAGATTGAAGTGAGGTTTCTCCTAAGTTAGCTTCTTTGGAAATTTCATTCACACTAAAAATGGAAGAGTGAACTATTTGTTCTGTTTGAGCAATAATTTCTGAAAGATCCAATAAATTATTACTTAAAGATTCTAATTTTAAATATTGATTATTTGTTTTATCTGCTACACTTTTTACAGTTTCAAATAATTCTTCTAAAGAAGAATTCATTTCTTTTAAAGTTTCAAATTGAATTTGAGAGTTTTGAGAATGATTTTGAATAATTTGATTCAGTTTTTGGGCTGTAGAAATAAGTTTAGTGTTAATCTTTC
>CALDSP010000300.1 GCA_937924465.1 uncultured Leptospiraceae bacterium | reverse complement strand
CAGTATCGTTATCCAAACAAAGATTGGAAGCCTTATACATCCCGATTGGTCCTTGCAAAACCAGGCGAATATAAAATAGAATTTCGAGCTAAGGATTATTTTGGAAATATTTCTATGCCCGTTTATTTTGAGTGCAATGTAGTAAAATTAGAAGATAGCAAACGATAAACAATTATACTGACAGCTACAGCAAGAATTTATATGAATTATAAAAGAGATACTTTAAGATTAAATAATGGGAACGCTCAAGTAATTTCTATTCAAACAAATTGGCAGAACTCTCTTACTAAAGCAAATATGAATGAACTGGGAGATATTTTAGAAGAAATCCAAAAAGATGATTCCATAAGAGCTGTAGTGATTACTTCTGAAAATCCTAAGTTTTTTTGTAATGGTTTAGATGCAGAAACTCTATTAAACATTTCTGGTGAAGAGTTAATAGAGGGAGTAGGGGAGATATGTATTTTATTTGGAAGAATGCTTAGGTTTGATAAACCAGTTATTACAGAAGTTACAGGACATGCTATGGGTGGAGGAGCCGTAATTACTGTAGCAAGTGATTATAGGTATATGTTAGAATCAGGTTGTAGAATTGGTTTTACAGAGGTACTGGTAGGCCTTCCTCTGCCTGGTATGTTTGTTTATAAAATTCAAGATGTCATTCATCCTAATAAAATTTCTGAGGTTTGTTTAGAGGCAACCACTTATAAAGGAAAAGAAGCTAAGGAAATTGGGCTCATTGATGAAGTCGCAAAAACCCCTGAAGAACTTAGAAAACTTACTTTGAAAAAATTGGACTCCCTTTTTAAACTGCCTCTTTCAGCTATTCGTTACACAAAACAAAATATAAATCGGAGAGCACTTGCAGACTTTAATTTACACTTACAAAATTCTAAGTCTTGGCTAGAAATTCCTAAAATACGTGAAAATCTTTTAGAATCTATGAAAGCTCTCTTAGAAAAAAGAAGGCCTAATTTGGATTTATCTTAATTATAAAACAACAAATCTAACGTTGAGTGCAAAGGTCTCTTCAAATAAATCTTTTTTTTGTTTAGCCGCCCAAATTTCAATATGGGGATCTAATTCTCTTTTACATTTGAGTTTTATTAAAAGAATTTTATCTTGAATTTCACATTCCAAGTTTTCTACAATAGATTGATGACTTCTATCTAAGCCGTCTGCAATACGCAGAATGCTTGCAAGTTTTCGAACTATGGTTTGTGCTTTTTTGGACAAGGCTTGGAATTCTGTATGTTTGGGTTTAGGAGGACTTTTTCGATGATAACGTGCAACAAGAGCTATAATTTCAATTTCTTCAAAATTAAAACCTACCATAAGTTCAGAATTTCGAATAATATAGTAGCTATGTTTATGATGAGAAGTATGAGAGATTCCAAAACCAATCTCATGTAGCTTTGCAGCTGCCTCTAAGTATTCCCTTTCTTGTCCAGAAGATTTATGAATTTCTTTGGTTTGATCAAAAATTTCTAATGCAAGACGGGTAACTTGTTCTACATGTTCTTTTTCAAAAGGAAAAGAATTGAATAAACTATTGATTGCTTTTAAACGAATGTTTGCAAGTGGATGATATGGTGTTTGATTCTCCTGCCATTTTTGAATTGTATCGTAAATAATACCTTCTCTTAAAGCAAAATCAGAAACAGTAAGAGATTTAATTTGAAAAGTCTTAAAAATTTCTTCTAGTATGAGACTTCCAGCTACAATAATGTCTGCACGTTTAACATCTAAGCCTTCAATTTTAGTTCTCTTTTTTAGAGTATCTGCTTTGTTTAAAATTTCTCGAATTTCAAAAAATTCTTTGTCTGTAAAAACAAAAGAGTTTAAGGTTCGAGGTACTTCTTCTCCTTTCTTTGCAAGTATCATACTAGCTATGGACTGAACTGTTCCAGAAGAACCTACTATAATTTCTGGATGAAAACGTTCAATATCTCTTTTGTAGGGAGATAGCATGCTTTCAATATAGAGTCTACACTCTTGGATTTGAGTACTTGTATTTGGATCTCCATATAAAAATCGGTCTGTAAGTCGAATGGCTCCAATTTTTAAACTTTGAGCAAAAAGGACTTCTCCTTTCTCTCCAATGAGAAGTTCTGTACTCCCTCCACCTATATCGATCATTAAAATACGTTTATTGAAGATGGGGAGACCAAGTAAAATTCCATAGTAAATTAGGCGTGCTTCTTCATAACCACTAATGATTTCAATTTGAATTCCAATTTCACTCTCTGCTCTTTCTAAAAATTGATCTCTATTTTTTGCTTCTCTCAGTGCACTTGTAGCAATGGCTCGAATCTCTGCTTCATGAACTTCAGCTAAGGCTTTAAAGCGTTTAAGAGTTAGAATTCCTCTTTCGAAGGCTTCGGGTGTTATTATGTCTCTTTTTTCAACTCCACTACCCAGGCGAACTGTTTCTTTCTCTTTTCCTAAAGACTCAAACGATCCGTCTTTTTTGACCTTAACTATTATCAAATGAAACGAATTTGTTCCAAGATCAATTGCGGCAAGATTTTTTTCTTTCATTGAGAATTAGCGGACTTTTTCCTTAGCCATTTTAACTTCTTTTGCAGTCATTTTTTTGTAATATTGGACTAATTTTTCAAGTTCACCTAAGTCAGAACATTTAATTACGTTTCCTTCAACTCGTAAAAATTTATTTGCATTAAAAAGTTGATAAAGGATTTTTTCATCTCTGTTTTCTGCAAGACCTACCATTTTTAAAACATCGGCTACTCCAATTTCAAAATTATAAGGAACCTTAGGAGCAATTCTTGCACGGTTTTTTTCGGCTAAGGTAAGCAAAGTATCTGCAATTCTTCCACCCGGATCTCGAATCATAAGGTTGGCAAGTTGTTTGTAAGCAATCCAAATCCTTTCAGATAGTAAAGTAATCAGTTTGGTAGCCAATTGAGGTTGTGCCTTAACCATAGATTCAAAGTTAGCTTTATTGATGGCAAGAACTGTTACATCACCAAAGGCAACTGCAGAGGCAGAGCGAGGTTTGTTGTCTAAGATTGCCATTTCACCGAAAATATCTCCTGATTCCAAAACTGCAAGCATGACTTCGTTATTGTCTACAATTTTAGAAATTTTTACTTTTCCACCTTGGATAATATAAAGCTCTCTTCCAGGTTCATGTTCACAGAAAATAACAGAGTTGTTCTTATAAAAACGGTTGAATTTTGTTTCGTCAACAGGAGGCATTTGCAAAGGGCGGTTTAAGGTCATGAGTTTTTTCTTAGCTTGAGGAGCAAACTGACCATTTGGTAAATATTTCAAATAAGCTTGGAAAGCGTAGGTAGCATGCTCCATGTTTCCCTGTGCGTAGTAGTATTCTCCCATATTGTAAAGTTGGTTGATATCTTCCGAAACCGTATTTTTAAAAGAAAGACGTGTAATTGTTTGATCAAATTGTCTTAGTTTCATAGAAAAGTAGCGAATGATTTTCATTGCTACTGGAGTATTTTTTTGGATGAGAGTGCCAAATTGATCATAATTTACAGAAATAAGAGAAACATTTGTAAGAGATCTTGCAGTTTCAATTTGTGGATGTTGACTCATTGCGGCTACAACACCAAAAAAATCCCCTGGTCCTAAAACTTGACTTGGATCCTCTCCTACAACCGGATTTTCTCTTCCTACACTGACCTTTCCTTCCCGCACTATATAAAAACTAGAAACATCTTTCTTACCCTCAACAATGATATAAGAATTAGCAGGATAACTTACAATCTGAAAACTAGGGGCAGCAGTGGTCATTTGTTTCTCTCTAGTAAATAAATAATAATTCTAATATCCTTATATTTTATTTATCGGATTCTAGCAATGCTTTATTTTCTTTCTCATAAAATATTTTCTCATTTTGATAAAAATTGCAACTAAGAAACTTTACTTGCTTGAAAATTAGGTTATAGAAAATTTTCCTTATGCAAGATTACGAAATTATTATTGGACTAGAAGTTCATGCTCAACTCAATACTCAATCTAAAGTTTTTGCGGTCAGTCCTACTCAATTTGGAGCCTCTCCTAACACCCAAGTTTCTACTGTTTGTTATGCTCTGCCAGGAGCTTTGCCTGTTTTAAACAAAAAAGCTTTAGAAAAAGCAATTTTAGCAGGGCTTGCTTTAGGAAGTTCTATTACTCTTTTTACAAAATTTGATCGAAAAAATTATTTTTATCCCGACTTACCTAAAGGATACCAAATTTCCCAATTCGATAAACCAATTTGCGTAGGCGGACAAGTGGAAATTTCCGTAAATGGAGAAGAAAAAGCAATTCGTTTAACTAGAATTCATTTAGAAGAAGATGCAGGAAAATTGATTCATTCTTTAGATCCAAACATTCCTTTTTCTTATGTAGATTTAAATCGAGCTGGTACTCCTTTAATTGAGATCGTTTCAGAACCAGATATTCGTTCTTCAGAAGAGGCATATCAGTATTTGGTGAATTTAAAAAATATACTACGATATATCAATGTTTCTGATTGTAATATGGAAGAAGGCTCACTTCGATGCGATGCAAATGTTTCGATTCGTCCAAGAGGAGAAAAAGGATTTAGAACTAGAGTAGAAATCAAAAATTTAAATTCTTTTAAAGCAGTAAAAAGTGCTATAGATTATGAAGTGGAATGGCAAAAAGAGCAGTATTCTCGTGGACTTACATTTTCGCAAATGACAAAACTGTGGGATGCGAATTCTCAAAAAACAATTCCTATGCGTACTAAAGAAATGGCGCATGACTACAGATATTTTCCAGATCCAGAGTTACCTCCCATATCTTTAACTCAAGAATTTATTGATACACTTAAGTCTAATTTACCAGAACTTCCTAAACAGAAGAAATTACGTTACGTGACAGAGTTTGCTTTGCCTGAATATGATGCAGAAGTTTTAACTTCTGAAAAAGAAATTGCCGACTATTACGAGCAAGTTGTAGCTATATGTAAAGATCCAAAAAAAGCATCTAATTGGGTAAAAGACGAAATCTTAGGAATTGTAAATAAAGAAAATATTTCTATTTCAAATTTTTCTATTGAACCAAAGAGAATAGCAGAGTTAATTCAAATGCTGAATTCTGATTCTATAACAGGTAAGATTGCAAAAATTATTTTTGAAACTATGCTTACAAGTAAAGAGAGTCCTTCTCAAATTGCGCAAAAGCAGGGTTTGGTCGTTATGCGCGATACGCAACAAATTGAAGAACTTGCAAATAAGGCAATTGCTTCCAATCCCGATGCAGTAGAAGGCTGGAAAAAAGGTAGAGATAAGGTCTTAGCCGCTTTAGTTGGATTTATTATGAAAGAAACTAAAGGGAAGGCAGATCCAAAACTTGTAAATGAAATTTTACTTTCTAAACTTGGTCCTTTAGGAGAGAAACAAAAGTAAAGTGGCTTCGGAGGGAATCGAACCCCCGACACAAGGATTTTCAGTCCTCTGCTCTACCGACTGAGCTACAAAGCCTTTTAACATTTGCCAAATTATTTTGGATACCTAAAATGTCGAACAAAAAATAAAGTGAATTTCATAAAGTTTCACTTAAAAAAATTCATTTGAAATGTTTTCATTTTATACCAAAAACTTAAGTATGTTGGAATCACTAAGAAAGAAACCTCACTCTTTTTATTAAATCCAACTCCTCTATAAAATCTTAGTTTCATTCATGTTCTGATTGTATAAATCAAAAAAATCATTTATGGAAACCTATACTTTAAAAACTTATCCTTAAAGGATATGTTATGAAGATTTGTGTGATTGGTAGTGGTTATGTAGGTTTAGTAGCGGCCTCTTGTTTTGCAGAGTATGGAAATCATATCATTGGAGTTGATATTGACGAAAAGAAAATTGAAAAACTTAAACAAGGTATGATTCCTATTTACGAGCCCGGACTTTCTGAACTAGTCGTAAACAACATTAAGGCCAAACGTCTAGAATTTACTACTTCTTTGGAATATGGAGTTCAAAATTCAGATATTATTTTTATTGCTGTAGGAACTCCAACAGGGGCAGAAGGAGAAGCTGACTTAAGCATGGTTCTTAGTGTTGCTAAAGACATTGGACGTTACATGAATGGTTATAAAATTATTGTAGATAAATCCACCGTACCAGTAGGCACAGCAGATAAAGTTCGAGAGGCTATAAAAAAAGAAACTAATCATCCTTTTGACGTAGTTTCTAATCCAGAATTTCTTAAAGAGGGAGTTGCAATTGAAGATTTTATGCGTCCTGAAAGAGTCATCATTGGAGCAGATGCTCCAATGCCCGCTGAAATTATGAAAGAACTTTATGCTCCATTTGTTTTAAATGGAAATCCTATTTACATTATGAGCACTCGTTCTGCGGAACTGACTAAGTATGCGGCAAATTGTTTTTTAGCAACTAAGATTTCTTTTGCAAATGAAATCGCAAACCTCTGTGATGTTGTTGGCGCAAACTATGAAGATGTTCGAAAGGGAATTGGTTCCGATTCTAGAATTGGAAATAAATTTCTTTATGCAGGGATTGGTTATGGTGGTTCATGTTTTCCTAAAGATGTTCGTGCTCTTCTAAAAACCGCAAAAGATTTTAACTCTCCTATGAAAGTTATCCAAATGGTTGAAGAGGTAAATGAGCAACAAAAACTAAAGCTTGTAAAAAAGATTTATGAACATTTTAAAAATGAATCCTTACGTGGAAAAAAATTTGCAGTATGGGGACTTGCTTTTAAACCTCAAACAGACGATATGCGAGAGGCTCCCTCTATTCCTATTATTAATAGACTTTATGAAGAAGGGGTCGAATTATATGTTTATGATCCTGCTGCTCATGAAACTTCAAAAATATATTTTGAAAATAAAGTTGTTTATGCAAACGAACCTTATGAAGCTCTCAAAGGAGTCGATGCTTTACTTCTTCTTACAGAATGGCGTATATTTCGAGAACCAGATTTTTCTCTTATGAAAGAGCTTATGAAGACCCCCCTAATTTTTGATGGACGCAATCAATATTCCAAGGCAATTATGAAACGCTTTGGATTCACTCACTATGGAATAGGAATTAACTAATTATGAGTTTAAACTGTGGAATTGTAGGACTGCCAAATGTAGGAAAGTCTACTATATTTAATGCACTTACCAAAGCCGGAGCCGAAATGGCAAACTATCCTTTTTGCACAATTGAGCCAAACAAAGGAATTGTGGAAGTTCCTGATAATCGTCTATCTAGACTTGCAGAAATTTACAAACCTCAAAGAGTCATTCCAACTGTTATGGAGTTTGTTGATATTGCTGGACTTGTAAAAGGAGCAAGCCAAGGAGAAGGATTGGGAAATCAATTTTTATCTCACATTCGAGAGGTAGATGCCATTTGTCACGTTGTGCGCGCATTTGAAGATGAAAATATTGCCCACGTACACGGCAAGGTAGATCCAATTGAAGATATTGAAATTATAAATTATGAACTCATTCTAGCAGACCTTGAAAGTTTAGAAAAGCAATATCCTAAACTGCAAAAGTTAGCTAAGTCAAACAAGGAAAGTGCAGAAGCTTTACAAGTAATGGAAAAAATTATACATACTTTAAAAGAAGGGAAATGTGGACGTCAGGCGTCATTAAATGAAGAGGAAAAAAAAATTGCTAAACGTTTTCATTTAATTACAACGAAACCCGTTCTTTATTGTGCTAATATTTCTGAAAAAGATATTCCAAACAAAGATTCTAATGTTTACATAAAACAAATTCGTGAATTTGCAGAGACAGAGGGTTCGCAAGTTGTAGTTTTGTGTGGGAAGATTGAAGAAGAGATCTCTGGACTCTCTCCTGAAGAACAAAAAGAGTTTTTAATAGAATTAAAAGAAAATGAAAGCGGACTTTCCCGTATGATTTCTGCTTCTTATAGGCTTTTAAATTTAATTACATTTCTTACAGCAGGAGAACAGGAAGTTCGAGCGTGGACAACTCTTGCCGGAAGCACAGCTCCCAAAGCGGCTTCTGTGATTCACTCCGATTTTGAAAAAGCCTTTATTAGGGCGGAAGTTATGAAGTTTGAAGATTTAGATAGATTAGGAAGTCCCTTAAAAGTGAAAGAAGAAGGCAAACTTAGAATAGAAGGAAAAGATTATATAGTGCAAGATGGAGATATTATTTACTTTCGGGTGAATGCATAATTTTTTTGAATAAAAATTTTTCGACATCTTCAATGGAGGGAGGAAACCATTTGTAAGGAATCTTAACTGCCTCCTTTAGTCGACTTAAGTATTTTCTTTTAGAAATTTCAAACGCTCCAAGGTTGCAAGTTACCTCATTTAAGGCTTGGGTGTCAAACAAAGTAAAACCATCTAATTCTAAAGCGTTAAACAAATACGTGAGGGCAACTTTTCCGGCATCTGATTCACGACTAAACATACTTTCTCCTGCGAAGAATTTTCCAATGGCTACTCCATACACACCTCCCACTAAGTCTCCATTTTTATTCCATGCTTCTATACTGTGAGCATATCCTGCTTTGTGAAATTCTGTGTAACCTTTTATAAAGCCCGATGTAATCCAAGTAGACTCTAAAATTCTATGGGCGCAGCCTCGCATGACTTCTTTAAAAGCTTGATTGAAAGTTATACGAAAAAGTTGTTTTTTAATTTTGCGTTTGATTGTTCGTGATATATGAAAACTGGGAATATCAAAAATAGCACGAGGTTCT
>CALDSP010000299.1 GCA_937924465.1 uncultured Leptospiraceae bacterium | reverse complement strand
TGCTAAGAAGTGGTGATTGTCAAATCTTTTAAGTTAACAAATTATTTTTTTACTGCAATTACGACTTATGACTTCAGTATAGTGCCTCATATATGCAGTTAAGTTTTCTTTTGCTGGATGGAAAATGAAACCGAAACTGTTGGTTCGGCTCTGCATCGATTTTACGTAGTATTCTAGTTGGAATTAATTGTTTTATTTTGTTCCAGGTTGTAATTGCTTGGTGATGGATAGACAGATTGAGAGGTAATCTGGCTAGTTCATTTTTTTCGTGGCTAGTCTTGCTTTCTTTTAGGTAGGGTTTTGTAATTATTCTAACTGCTTTGTTTTGAACTTACTGCGTCTTTTTCTGGAGAGTTTTCTTTGCTATAGGTATTATTGGAGTTATTAAGTTGCTTTTGATTAGTGTTAAATAGACTGTTCTTTCGTTGTTTTCGATTAGGCTAATAAAGCAGTACAAGAGGGAGAGGTTTTTTTTTCTATTTTGACTATTTTTGCTCAATACAATTTCTAAGAATTCTTCAAAACGATCATATTCTATGCCTATATTGTTTGCTAAATTTTTTTTTAAATTAAAGTATCTTTCTTCGCGAGCTTTATCTAATGTATGATTGTACTTAAGTAAAATTAAATCTTCTAGTTTTGAGTGAGTTAAGTATAAATCAAAGAGTTTATTTAAGTTTTGTGTTTTGAATTCTGGTTGAGTTTCTAAGGATTTTTCATAAACAACAATAGAAAAGAAACTGGAAGTTTTTTCTATTTTCTTTGCTTCCTCATGAAAGTTTACAATGATTTCTTGAGAATGCAAACAAACTGAAAGAATACAGAAAACTAAAACAGTGTAAAAGCGCTTCATGGAAATAAATCTTTTATAAATTCTCTTTCTTGATACCCATGAGTAATTTTACAAATAGGAGGTTTTTTATCTTTTTTAAAAATCTCCGAACCTATATTAGCGCACTCAGGACCTACCAAATGACCTGACTCTCTACAAATTGGTTGCCAAGTTGCTCTTTTAGAAAATTCAAATTTTTCTTCGGGAGTAAAGCCCTCTTTTAGTAAACGTTTAGCTATCTTTCCCCAAAGGGGAGCCGCTACAGTGGCTCCCATTGCTTTATTGCCCATTCCATAAGCGCTATCATCATATCCTACCCAAACAGCCATAGAAAGTCTAGGTTTTGCACCAACAAACCAAGCATCAATATAATCATTTGTTGTTCCTGTTTTTCCAATCACTTCTCCTGTATATCCTGTTGCTTTTACTCCGCTTGCGTTTGCACTTCCTTTCATGAGGCTAGTCATGACTTCTGCGGTGTCTGGATCTATCACTCTTCTTTCCTCTGGTACCTTTAAATTAAATTCATCTCCCGTTTTACGTTCATAAATAATTCGTTGCTTAACGTCCAAAATTTTTTTAATTAAATAAGGCTTTTTTATATTTCCATCGTTTACAAAACTAGAATAGGCTGACGCCATCTCCAAAGGGGAGAGTTCTAAGGAACCTAAAGTAATTGATAAATCTGCACGAAAACGTTTTTGTTTTTCTTTTGGATCAACAAAGAAAAATTTACTAAAATATTTTTCAAGAAGAGGAATTCCCATCTGTTCTCCAATTTGAACTGCAATTGTATTCTTAGATTTTGCTAGCGCATCTCTTATACTAATCTCACCTTCATAAACTTGACCAAAATTATCCGGACTCCAAATTACCTTACCTTTTGAGTTTTTAAAAACTAAAGGCGCATCCATCATACGAGTAGAAGAAAATATAATTCCCGAGTCAATTCCTGCTGAGTATAAAATAGGTTTAATTGCACTTCCAGTTTGTCTTCGCATTTTAATAGCACGGTTGAATTGATTTCCTGCATGAAATTCTTCTCCACCCCCATGCATAAAAAGTACGGCTCCTGTTTTTGGTTCAAGACCAATTACAGCCGCTTGTAATTCCAATTCTTCTGTAGGTGTTTTTGGATTTTGCTTTACTTTGACTTTTTTTACAATTTGAGTTTTCTTTAATTGGTCTAAGTGTTCTTTGACTAAGGTAGGTAACCAATTATGAACATCTTTTAAAAGAGTTGTTTCTACTATGTATCCGCCTACATCATAAATATTTACATTTGGATCAATGGACTTTAGAAATTCTCGAATGTGTTCTGTTACATAAGGAGCCGAATCATATCTGGAACCAAACACAGTATTGTAAGGTGGCTGTTTTATATTTTTAAAGAAAGAGTCTAGATGGTCTAAATAGCTGGGAGAGATAATTTTTCTTTTTGCCAATAAATCTAAAATTACTTGTACACGTTGTTTTGATTCTTGTGCATTTTTAAATGGGGAGTATTTGTTTGGATTTGACGCAAGAGAGGCTAAAAGAACCATTTCCATAACTCCTAAGTCTTGTGGATCTTTTTCAAAATAGTAATTTGCTCCAACTTGAAAGCCAAAAGCTCCATGTCCTAAGTATACTTGATTCAGGTAAGCCTCTAGAATTTTATCTTTACTTAAGCGACTTTCTAAAGCTAAGGCAACCATTGCTTCTCTAAACTTTCTTTTTAAACTTTTCCTTCTATCTTTTATAAGAATTCTAGCAAGTTGTTGTGTAATAGTAGATGCTCCTTGCGTATAACTCAAGTTAGTAATATTTTTATACATAGCTCTAACTAAAGCAAAGAAATCGATTCCTGAATGTTCGTAAAAATCTTTGTCTTCTACTGCAAGAACAATTTCTATTAGTTTATTTGGATAATCAGATAAACGATACGAACTGGTTTTCTTTTGAAAGATTTCTGAAATTAAGTTTCCGTTTTGATCTAAAATGATGGTAGGTTTGTTTTTCTTTAGCTCTTCTAAAAGTTCTGGAAGTTCTTCTTTGGATTCTTGATAGACTCCAATAATTGGAATCCCGATCAAAATAAAAATGAGAATTCCAAGTAAGTTTCCGTAAATTAAAAAACGATTTCTAAGAAAAGGAGGAAGATAATCCAAAAAAGTGGAATCAGGCTTTGCTTTTTTTTCTGGAAGAGCAATTTTTTTGATTTCTACAAAAGGAACATGTTCTCCTTGGTGTCCTTGAGTATTTTTTTCTGGAATGAATTCAGAAGGCTTAGGTTCTTCAAGAGGAATCTCTTTTGAGTTTGTTCCCATTCTGTAAATAGTTTGGTGATGACATTTATAACAAGTAATTTTATAATTGCCGGGTTTAGTTGGTTGTCTGGATAATTTTGACTTTTGTCCACAGTTTGGGCAGGTAAATATTCCTCCTTCCACAGTTTTGATTGTCACGGTGCTCACCTTTTCAATATCGGAAAAATATGAAAATTCAAAAAGATTAGCCTGAAAAGTTTGGTTTTCGTTTTTCTAAAAATGCATTCATACCTTCTTTGCTTTCCTGTCCCTCAAATAGCTTTCCAAACTCTTGGGATTCTAATTCTAGCCCATCCAAAAGAGGATAATCTAAACCTTTTTTAGTAATCCATTTTGCTTGCTTTGTAGCAACTACACCTCTGCTTAAAATGCTATTTGCAATTTCTTCACAGGAAGATAGCAATTTCTCTGGTTCTATCACTTTATTTACAATTCCCATTCTTAGGCAATCTTCCGCAGAAAACATATTTCCAGTCAGTATAATTTCTAGCGCAAATCCCGAACCAATTAAACGAGAGAGTCTTTGTGTTCCTCCGAAACCCGGAATAAGACCCAAAGAAACTTCTGGAAGTCCCATTTTTGCATTGGTAGATGCAATTCTCATATCACAAGCCAAGGCAAGTTCAAGACCTCCACCTAACGCAAATCCATTGATAGCCGCAATACTAATGATTGGAGAAAAATCAATTTGATGGAAAACTTTTTGACCCATTTGAGAAAACTCTTTAGCTTCTTGGGAACCAAGTTCTTTCATTTGTGAAATATCAGCTCCAGCAACAAATGCTTTTCCTTCGCCAGTTAAAATAATAACTCTAGTTTTAGTTTTTTCTTCTTCAAAACAAGTTTGAATTTCTTTTAAAACTTCCGTGTTTAAAGCATTTAAAGAATTAGGACGATTGATTTTTAAAATTTTTAGTTGATTATTGATTTCTTCTAATTTTATATATTGGTAACTCATAGTTTTCTCCTGTTATTCTAATTCAAATATCATAAACATAACATCATCTACAAAAATTGTTTTTTTATAAAAATTGAAAATTTCAAGTATCAATTTTTCTTTAAAAGTTTCAGTTGGTTCATTTTTTAATTGATTTAATATTTTTAAAAAATTTTCAAATCCTAAATATTCTCCTTGTGGATTCCAAACCTCTATTAAACCATCTGTATAAATTATAAATCTATCTCCTGGAGAATAAGAAAAACTATAATTTATTGCAATAGGCGAGCGAATATTATAACCTAAAAGTGCACCTTGAGTTTCAATCTCATAAAAATCTTCTCCTTTTTTTTGATAAATTACATAAGGATGTCCGGCATTTGCAAGACTAATTGTTTTCGTTTGAAAATTTATAAAAAGATATAAGGCAGTTGCATGTTCGCTTTTGTAATCATTTGCCATTTTTTTATCCAAGTAACTAAGTAGAGCAGATGGATCTTGTTTGTAAACATAAGGCATTGTTGAAACTAAAACTTTAATCATTGCAGCAATCATGGCAGATGAAACTCCATGTCCTGCAACGTCAGTCATAAATATTCCTACGTTTCCTTCGCGAAGTTTAATAAAATCAAAGAAGTCTCCTCCAATGTGGTTTTGTATTTGTCTATAGACATCGTACTTTAAGCCATGAATGGGTTCTAGTTTTGGAAACAAGGATTCTTGAATGTTTTTTGCAAGTCTCAAATCCATACGGATATTTTTGTTTTCATTAAAAATTTTCAAATATTCTTTATGTTTTTGATTTTTTTCTTTCTTTAATAACTTAGCTAAAATAAAAAATGGAATTGAAAAAGAAAATAATTGAATAGGAATTATAAAGGAATTTTCAAAGTAAATTACAAATAAAGAATAACTAAAGTAAAAAATTAAAATAAAAAGAGAGAAAATTCGAAAGTAGAGGGAAGAAAATTTTATATAAAAGTATGTCCACGCAGAGTAAATAAAAATCCAAAATAAAACAAAAAAACTAAAATAAATGGGAGATTCAGAAGAACAACCCTGATAAAATAGCAAGACATAGAAAAATGAAGATTTGATAGGTGTTTTTGGTTTTTGTAAATTAATCAATGACATTTATTTTCTGTGTTTCAAATAAGTTTTTAGAATCCTTTTTTTATTAAAAGAAATTTTCTTTTACTTAGATAATTTTTAATGTAAGATTTTTGCAAATTTTATATATTTTTTCGTTATCGTAGTTTGTCATTGGTGTCTTTAATTTCCCATTTACAAAAAAGATCAATTTATAAAACAATTCAAAGTAGGCAGGAAAATGCAAACAAAAGTTTTAGAAGGATATTTAGAAGTTTTAAGAGATTTAGAATTTTTAATTCAAGAACAAAAATTTGCGTTCCTTAAAAAAGAAGGCGAAAAGAGTTTAGATAGTTTTCATTTTTCATGGTTAGAAATCAATCATGAGCCAAATAAAACCAAACCAAAAAAAATTTTTCCAAGTTCTAACAAAGAAAAAAATGTAGTCTGTCAGTTGTGTCCTGATCGTCAAATTCCAATAAAGAATTTTTTTCATAAAGGAATACTACCTATCCTTATTCTACACTATACTGCCGAGTTTCGAAAAAATCAAAAGACTACTTTCAAGAGTGACAAATCTATACTTAAAAATCCAGAAACAGAGGATATACTCAATCGACTTTTATATAAAGTTTTCTCTAAAACCTTACCAAATTTTTATTTTCAAGAATATCCTGCATGCATTTTTAATCAAAATACATCTGAAGGTGTGGATTGGAAAAATAGAGTAGAAAATTGTTGGACCTTAGTGGAGGATACAATCCTTAAAGAAAAAATTCAAGGAATCATCCTTACAGGGGGAGCTGCAGTTTTAAAATATGGATTGGAAAGAGCAAAGGAACTAACAGGGATAATTCAAGAACTTACAATTCATTCTAAAAAAATTCCAATTGTAGTTCTTCGCTCTCCTGATGCACTTTTATCCTTAGAAAAAAAAAGAAAACAATACGAAAAAAATAAAAATTCTTTAGAATATCAAAAAGCAAGAGAAGAAGAACAAGAAATTAAACAAAGTACGCTTGACTATATGTTTCTTTTTAAAAAGAGATTAGGACTTTGATACGTTACGCGGAAGTTGCTTTAAACATTCCTTTTTCAAACTTAGACACTTTAAGTTATGAAATCCCCGCAGGTATGGAATCTTTACAAGTTGGTTGTAGAGTAGAAGTTCCTTTAAGAAAAAGAATTTGTGAGGCTGTAGTTTTAAATATTCATACTCTTATGCCAAACTATAAAGTAGAATCAATTCACAAACAGGTTGATACATTTCCAACAATTACTAAAGAACAAATTGAACTAGCTTATTGGATGAAAGAGTATTATTTGGCAAGTCTTGGCGAATGTTTATATAAAATGACACCAACAGGAAGGAGGAATAAATCTTTTGCTGTTGGGGAAGTGAATATAGAAAGAGAACTATTTGCACTTAACGTAGAACAGAAACAAGCTCTTGAAAAAATAAAATCTTGCTTTGGAACCTCTACATACCATTTACTTTATGGGGTTACTGGAAGTGGAAAAACTGAGGTTTACATTCATTTAATTTATGAACTTTTAAAAACAACAAATAAATCGGCAATTTTATTAGTACCGGAAATCAGTCTTACAGTACAAATTTTAAAGCGTCTAGAATTAGTTTTTGGAAAAGAACTTGCTTTACTTCACTCTGCACTTAAAACTTCAGAAAAGTACTCAACGTATTTACAGGTATTGAGGGGAGAAAAACGGATTGTAGTAGGCACAAGAAGTGCCATATTTGCTCCTGCAAAAAATTTAGGGCTTATCATTTTAGATGAAGAACATGATTCAGCTTATAAAGAACATTCTTCTCCTCGTTATCATGCGCGCCAAATTGCAATGAAGCGTTCACAAATGAATCAAGCTGTTTTACTCTTAGGTAGTGCTACTCCTTCAGTGGAAACTTATCATCATGCCAAGAGTGGAAATATTTATTTGCATGAACTTACAAAAAGAGCTAAGTCACAAACCTTACCAAAAATCCAACTAAAAACAAAGAAGTATTCCGAAGAACTTTTAAGCTCCGATTTATTATTTGCAATAAAACAAAGATTAGAAAGAAAAGAGCAAGTTATTATTTTGTTGAATAGAAGATCATATTCTCCTTTAATTTACAATCGTATAACACAAGACTTTTTAAAATGCAAAGATTGTTCTGTAAGTCTTGCTTATCATAAAGATGCGAAAGTGAGATGCCATTTTTGTGGTTATACTGAACCTTTTTCTAAGTTTGAGAGAGAAATTGGAAAAGAAAATTTAGAGTTTATTGGAGTTGGAACTCAAAAACTAGAAGAATATTTATTAAACAAGTTTCCTAATGCAAGAATAGAAAGATTAGATCAGGACGTTACGCGTGATAATATTATTATGGCAGAGATATTGACTAGGCTAATGAATCGAGAAGTAGATATATTGATAGGAACGCAGATGATTGCTAAAGGATTAGATATATCCTATGTAACTTTAGTTGGAGTTGTAAATGCAGAAATTGGACTTGGGATTCCAGATTTTCGTTCTAATGAAAGAGTATTTTCACTATTAACTCAAGTTGCAGGAAGATCGGGAAGATCAAATATTTCGGGAGAAGTTATAATAGAGTCAGAAAATATTTTGCATCCTGTAATTCAATTGGCAAAACTCCAAGATTATAAAAAGTTTTTTGAAAATGAAATTAAAATTCGTTATCAAATGTTTTATCCTCCTTTCTGCAGGTTGATTCGTTTAGTCGTTCGTTCCAAAAAAGAAGCTCAAGCAATACAATCAATCAATCAAATTTATGAAGATCTAAAAAAAGCGTTAGGTGACAAATTAGAGAAAGAAGTTTATTTACTTGGTCCAACAGATTGTCATTTATTAAAACTTGAATCTCATTTTCGTTGGCATATACTTATTAAAACAAAAGAAACTTTAGAAATTAAAGAAATATTGAGAAAAAAAATACCAGTGTGGAAATTTCCTACAGGAGTTTATCTTGAAATAGATATAGACCCTGTAGATTTGGTTTAAATGAAGATTGGATTTTTTGGGACCCCAGAATACTCTGCTTATTTGCTTAGTGAGTTATTAAGACACAGTTATGAAATTAGTTTTGTGGTTACCAATCCCGATAAACCAACAGGTAGAAAACAAGAACTTACTCCTTCACCAGTAAAACTTTTGGCACTTCAATCAAATCTTCCTGTAATACAACCTAGAAGTTTAAAGAATTTAGAAATCATTTCTGAAATTTTAAAATATCCTGTAGATATCAATATTATTTATGCTTATGGGGGAATCATTCCTCATGAAATCTTTAGTTTTCCCAAAGGAGGAAGTATAAATTTACATGGAAGTTTACTTCCAGAATTTAGAGGAGCCTCTCCTGTCCAAGCTGCTATTCTTGCAAATTATACAAAAACAGGTTTTACTTTACAATATATCACAGAAGAATTAGATGCAGGAGAAATTATTTCTAGTGGAGAAGTAGAAATTACACAAGACGATACTTTCGGTACTCTTATTCAAAAAATCACTCAACTAGGTACAATAGAAATTATTCGACTTTTAAAAACTTATAAGGGAGAGCGATTTCCATCTAAGCCTCAAGATCATACAAAAGCAACCTACTGTAAAAAAATCAAACCTGAAGATAGAAAATTAGATTTTTCTAAGACACATATAGAGCTTCATAATCAAATTCGCGCTTTTAATCCTACTCATATTTGCTATTGTGAATTTAGGGGAAAGCGTTTGAATATTTATAAAACAAAGTTATCTTCAGAGGAGTCCCTTTTGCCTTTTGGAAGTTTAGTGAAACTAAACAAAAAAACTTTAGGATTTGTATGTGGCAATAAAAAGATATTAATCCTTGATGAGGTTCAATTAGAAAATAAAAAGGTCATGAGTGGTCATGATTTTTTAAATGGAATTCGTTTACAAGAAGGAGAAAAACTTTTGTGAGTGAGGAAAAACAAAAAATTCCTTTTTTGGCTTATTTTACTTTTGTTGGAATTGCTCTTGTTATTTTTTTTCTAAGTGCTTTTATGGTGGTCATATTTCGAACAAAAAGTAGTTCCCGCTTAGTTATGCCTGATGTTGTAGGGCAAAACTATATTGATGTTCACAACGAACTTACAAAATTTAGGCTAAAGGTTCAATTACAAACTAAAAGATTTCCAGACAAAAATGACGGTGAAATTCTTTATCAATCCATCCCAGCTGGAAAAGTAATTGATGTTGGGAGTAAACTATATTTGACGCTCAACGTAAGTGTAGATAGAGTTGTAGTTCCAGACTTAAAAGGTCAACAGCTGAATACTGCAAAGTCTTTACTTACTAAAGTACTTTCAGGAGAAGTTTACGTGGAAATGGAAATTGGTGGTATTACTTATGTTCCTCAAATAGAAGGAATAGCTCCAGAGACAGTGATTGATCAAATCCCAGAAGCAGGAAAAATTACTAATACTCGTGAAAAAGTTTACTTACTTGTTACTGAAGGCAAAGCTAAAGAAAGTAGTATGAATTTCCCTTTGGAAAATCAACCTTTTCCATTTGTTGCTTTTGCGTTGAGTGAAAAAAAGCAACCATTTTCTATAAAAGAGATTATTTCTTTGAAAAGTCCCAAAGGAAATGGACTCATTCAAAAGACAGAAAAGATAGGAGAGGAATATAAGTTTGTAGTAAATTTTTTTGAGTTTGATACAAAGCCTGCTCAATCTTATGAAAAATTTATTTTTAAACCAGAAACAAGCTCAGAATATACAGCTAAGGTTTATTTGCAAAATGAGGATGAAAAAAAAATAAAAAAATTATTTAATAATCTTAAATTAACTGCAGGAACTTCTTTTCCTTTTATATTTTATAGGGATGGAAACGTAAATGTAAGAATAGAAGATAGCGAAAAAAAAATTGCAAAGACTTTTCAATTTGAAGGAGAATTAAAAAAGTGAAACTTTCGGCTTCAGTCTTGGCTGCTCCTATTACTGGCTTAGAAAGAATTCTTCCTGAGCTCAATCCAAGTTTAGTTGATTATATTCATATTGATGTTATGGATGGAAATTTTGTTCCTCAAATTAGTTTTGGTGAAAGCATTACAAAAGAGATTTCTCATCTTACAAAAATTCCTTTGGATGTACATTTGATGGTAAATACTCCAGAAAAAGAAGTTCCTAAATATTTTTCGCTGCGTCCCGAGTTTATTACTTTCCATATTGAAACAACAGATTTCTCTGTAAGGCTTGCTGAACAAATTCGTTCCCAAGAAATAAAAGTTGGAGTTTCTCTCAATCCGGCTACTCCTTTAAGTAGCATTCAATATTTGTTAGATTATGTTGATTTAGTTTTAATTATGACGGTAGATCCTGGTTTTTATGGACAAAGTTTTGTAAAAGGGGGATTTAAAAAAATTGCAGAAGCTAAAGAAATGATTGGCACAAGAAATATTTTGCTTGAGGTTGACGGTGGAGTTGGATTAAATAACATTCACAAACTGAATGAGTTGGGAGTAGATATTTGTGTGGCTGGTTCTGCAATATTTAAAAATGGAGAACCAAATCAAAATGCTAAAAACTTAAAAAAAGCTATGGAAGTTTCTTTCCAAGTAACTTAATTTATTTTATATCTATTAAAATAATTACGGAACATTTCTTTAAATTTTCTCGTGTTTGTTTGTGTGCTAAAATTTTTTTTGCTTCTTGGGTTGGAATTGAAAAATCGGTTTTGTTTTTTCCTAGCGAAGATTGGGCAAGTAAAATATAGGGTTTATTTCCAATCTTTGGGTCCTTGATTGCATCTTCTATGTTATTATAATATTTAACGTAACCTGTATCAATTACAAGATTTTTATAAACCATTTTTGGAGAGTAAATTTCTAAACCTTTATCTGTTAAAATTTTTGGAAAAATAGCAGTTTTAGCTTCTAAGTGCCTAACGTCCAAAATTAAACCCGTGTAAGGAGTAGAAAACTTTTCTTCAGAAATATGAGGTAACTCTTCTGTATTGTATTCTTCAAGTAGGAAATTCAAAAAACCATTTGAGCCTAAAAAATTTGTTACAGCTTCTACCTGAACTTGATCTTCGTAGACCTTAACTTTATACTCCAGATTCTCTTGTAAAATAAACTCATTAAACATTTCACGAAATTTAGAATTTGCATAGATCATATCTACAATTTTATATTGATTATTTAATTGGAGTTGTTCTAACCCTCTTACAGAAAGTAAAGAAATTTTTTCTTTTGCCGTATTTAGAGCCATTGTACGAGCTTCAGTCATATTATTTGCAATTTGATTAGAGATCCCCATATTTCCATTACTAATAAGAATTTTGGGAGTCTTTTCTTGAATGGGAATGCTTAGCTCTAGTTTTGTCCAATTGAATGTGGTTTGTAAAAAGTCTTTGGTAATTACATCAGAAAATATCTTAGAGGAGAAAAAAAAACTTAAAACTAAAATTTGGGTACAAAAGAAGTGTTTCATAGTCTAATTCAAAATTTCGGTTTAATTTTTCTATACCTTTAATTTAGAAAAGCGATTCACAAGTTCTGTAGAGTTCACTTCGGGAATTCCACCCCAAACACATTCTTGAATAAATCGTCTGTAAATTTGAGCTTTTCTGTAACCAAAAAATTTTCCTGTATTCTCTTTTAAGTATTCTTCCAAAGTTTGCTCTGTTCCTCTTCGCTTAGTTGAGGCAGCTGCATCAAATTGGAGTTTATAAGCTTCTTTAATATTTGCAACTCCTTTAGAATAGTTCATATACGAATCAACCTGAGAGCTTTTAAGATCAATGAACTTTTCAGCCCAAAAATCAATAATATGTTTTTTTATTATAAATTCTGGAAAAAACTTTATGATATTGTTTTTTTCTACATAATAACAAAACCCAAAATCTCTTCTTTGCATGTCTTCTTGAATGATATTCCACATAACGACTGGACCTATATGGTAAAGGAAAGTTTGAGGATCATCACATAAATTTGGAAAGTCCTTTGTGAGTATGTTATTTGCTATAAATTCTAAAAGAGTCACTACCATTTTGTTATATTTTCCTGCTAGTTGAATTCCCGCATTTTTTCTAACCATAGCAGCTGCTAAATTGATATTTGCATTTTCAACAGGATTTAAAATTATAAAACTAGAACTATAAAACTTTCTTTCTTCTTCTTTTAAGTCGGTATCACTAACAATTAAAACATAAGCATCATTGCGATTCCATTCTTTTGTACCAATTACAACAGTATGATAATATTCTTGTTCTGTTTTTTTGGATAAATTTTGTTTTTCAGGGACTTTGGTTTGAGACGTAAATTCTGGAAACAGACTGATTATATCATAATTTAAACCTTCCTCATAAATTAGATTACTTACTAATAAATCAGGATCACGGGGATAAGATCCTACAATTTTACAATTATAGGCTTGTTCAATTTTATTTAAAAGAGTTCTTGTATCAAAATTTAAGTCTAAATTAGGTTTAAAATACTTGTTTAAAATTCTTTCGTGGAAATTTTTTGTTGAGTTATAAGTAGAAAATATTTTAAAGATAGGGATCAATTGATTCCATGACAATTCTGCATATTTGTAAAAGGAAGAAATCCATTCATAGATAATTTTAGTTCGAATAAATTGTACTTTTGTTATGGAAGGAGAAGAGTCAGGGAAGAGTTCAAAACTCTGTTTATCTATTTCTTGCTGCATGGTGTGCCCTACCATGTTGGAAATAAATTTTTTATAAACAGATTCTAGCTTGTCAATAATTTTAAAAACCTCTTCCCTAACAGAGTTAAAAATTTCTTTAGTTTCATCATTTAAACTTGGATTATTAAAGTCCCAGCGAATCTCTTCAATAGCTTTCATATGAATTTCCAAGCTACCTGGGATATCTGCTAGAAATTTTTTTAAGTTTTCACTATGAGTCATTTTTTTTGATTAAGCTGAAAGAACAGGTTTTAGTTTTCTACTTTCGGATTTTTTAGATTTTTCTGATTTATTAGATGAGGAAGTAGATTTCGTTTCCATAATTACTTTGAGTTCATCGGCAGAGATGGTTTCATGTGCCAAAAGAGCTTTTGCAATTCCTTCTAGCTTTTGAGCATTTTTTCGAACTAGTTCCCGCCCCTTATTTAAACAAGATTGAATAATTTCTCTAACTTCTTCATCTATCATAGCCGCAAAATGTTCTGAATAAGGCTTTCCACCGCTTACTATATCTCGTCCTACAAAAACACTATCATGTCCTACATTATAGTTCACTGTACCTAGTCTTTCACTCATACCCCACTCACAAACCATTTTTCGGGCAATATTAGTAGCAACTTGAATATCATTGCTTGAACCTGTAGAGGTGTTTCCAAATTTAAACTCTTCGGCTATAAATCCACCCATAGCCATAATAATTTGATCTAGCCAATAATTTTTTGGATGAATATGCTTTTCTTCCAAAGGTAGCTTTTGAGTAAGTCCTAAAGCTCTTCCTCTAGGAATGATGGTTACTTTATGAATTGGTTCTGTGTAAGGAAGTAAAGTAGCAAGAATAGCATGTCCAGCCTCATGGTAAGCAATGACTTCTTTTTCTTGTTCTGAAATATAAAATGATTTTCTTTCAGGTCCCATCATAACTTTATCTCTAGCTTCTTCTAATTCTTCTTGGGTTACTCGCTTTTTATTTTTTCGGGCGGCAAGAATGGCAGCTTCATTGATAAGATTAGAAAGGTCGGCTCCGGTAAATCCCGGGGTTCCTCTTGCAATAGCATTTAGAGATATGTCACTTGCTAGGGGTACATTTTTAGAGTGGACTTTTAAGATTTCTTCTCTACCTCGAACATCAGGTAAATCTACAACTACTTGTCTATCAAAACGTCCGGGACGGAGTAAGGCAGGGTCTAAAACATCGGCTCGGTTGGTTGCCGCAATTACAATGACTCCTTCATTTGGTTCAAATCCATCCATCTCTACAAGCATTTGGTTTAAAGTTTGCTCTCGTTCATCGTGTCCTCCTCCAAAACCCGCTCCACGGAGACGACCAACTGCATCAATTTCATCAATAAAAATAATGCTTGGAGAATTTCTCTTACCTTGTTCAAATAAATCTCTTACACGAGAGGCTCCAACACCTACAAACATTTCTACGAAATCAGAACCCGATATACTAAAAAATGGAACTCCCGCCTCTCCTGCGACTGCCTTTGCTAACAAGGTTTTTCCCGTGCCCGGGGGCCCTACAAGCAAAACTCCTTTGGGGATTCTTGCGCCAATTGCATGAAATTTTTTGGGGTCCTTTAGGAAATCAATAATTTCAACTAATTCTTGTTTTGCTTCATCACACCCAGCCACATTGTCAAATGTAATTTTAATTTTAGCGTCTACACTCATTCGTGCCCGACTTTTTCCAAAATTAAACGCGCGATTTCCGGTAGATTGGATTTGACGCATCATAAAGAACCATATCAAACCCACAATTACAATCCAAGGAAGAAATGTCCAAAGGGCATTGATTAAACGATTCTCTTCTACTAATCTGGCTTGGAAAGGAATTTCTGTACGTCTTAACTTTTCCAAAAGTTCAGGTTGAATAGGAGCCACTAAGGTTTTGAAGTGCTTGGGTTTTTTATCTTCAGAGTTCTCTGGAATGTACCAACCTTCAATTACATCTTTTTCAATGATGAGTTGACGCTTTATTTTTCCTTCTGAGGTGTAAATTTTTCCAATAGGTTTTTTACCCTCTACAGGTTCTATCATATTTAAAAAGTCAGAATAAGAAATTTCTACTATACGACCATCTGTTCGATCATTGTTGTAAACAATAATTGTCAAAACTACAAGAAGAGCCAAAAGAATTACTAGTGTATTACGTATGTTTTTTGCCATGCTAAAATCCTATGTGATATATTTTAGATTGTAAAAATTCTTGCAAGAGAAAATAAAATGGAATTTCCTTTCTTTAACAAAGAAAGAGTTTTTTAAAACTTTTTTACTCAAAAATATACACTAATGAAGTATTTATTTTGATTAATTGTATAATTTACATTTTACTATAAATGATTTTCGACTTTCTCTGCCAAGTCTGAATACCCTAATCTTCTAAGAGCATCCATAACAGCATTTCTACGTCCGGGTTTTTCTGTTCGGTAAACGGCATAAATGATGTTTAGATTTTCCATGTGAATCATAATTCTTGCAACCTCTTCAGGATCATCAAAACGTTCTAAAAACTTTTTTAGTAAACTTTCTGGAATATTGTCTGCAAGCTCTCCAATTCTTGCAAAATAGCCTTTTTGAATCATAATTCTCATAATTTTATAAGCCATTTCAAAGGGGAGTTCTTGGGTAATTTTAGATAGATGGAATCTATCTGCATGTAAGGCTACCTCTGCTAAAAAAGGTAAGTTAAAATTTTGACCTATTCTAGCTGCATCTTTGGGTTTGAGATAATTGGTTACTTGCCCAACTATGTATGGGTTGAGCATTTCTTGGGCAATCTTAGCAACAATAAAATTTGGCAAAAGTCCTGTAGCAAATGCCATAGTTTGGTAGACGGGTTTTTGTTCTTCATAGTTTTTATGAATGTAGTCATCTAGTATCTTTTGGAGTTTTTCAATTCCTTCTTCTCCAAGTGGCGTAAGAAAAGAAACATCCTCTTCGCTTAAAAGAATTTCTTTTATTTTATTGAGTTTATTTTCTAAATGCATATTTTTAAAGAACAGGAAATGAAGAAAATTTGTATAGAACTTTTTTTGTTGTAAGTTGTAGTAACAACAACTTTAATTTTTTTAACTAGTTTTCAAACTGAATTTCGCTAAAATCTCCACTTAGGTTTCTATAAGTTTCTAAATCTTTTTGAGAAAGGTCATCCATTTTCAATTTTTTGCAAAGTCTAGCTCTGTGATAATAGAATCTTGCTAGCCTAGGGTCTAAACTAATTGCTTTGTTATAGTCTTCCATGGCTTCGTTAAATTTTCCTAACATTTCTTTAGAAACTCCTCTGTTTCCATAAGCATGCGGATAATTAGCACGTAACGTAAGAGCCATTTCATAATCTTGAATTGCTTCTTCATAACGTTTTAGTTTTTCTTTTGCAACTCCTCTGTTGTTGTATGCTTCAGGGTAATATTTTTTAAGTGATAAAGCTATTTCATAATCTTGAATTGCTTCTTCATAACGTTTTAGTTTTTCTTTTGCGACTCCTCTGTTGTTGTATGCTTCAGGATAATTAGGACGTAAAACAATGGCTTGGTTGTAGTCTTCTATAGCACCTAAGTAATCTTTTTTTTTCTCTTTTGCAACTCCTCTGTTGTTGTATGCTTCGGGATATTTTGAATTTAAACTTAAAGCCTTATTGTATTCTAGAATTGCTCCATCGTAATCTCCTAGTTTTTCTTTTGTAACTCCTAGATTATTGTAACGAATTGGGTTTTCTATTGAAACACAAAAGTTAATAAGAATTAAAAAACTAAAACGAAATGATTTCATAAGTCCCCCTTTGTAAAAAACTTTTCTCTTTCTGGGTCTTTATTCCATTTGAAATAATATTTACGGAATTTAAAGTAATCTTTTCTAATTTTTTCTATTCTTTTTAAATTTGCTTTTTGGATATATTCATCTAAGTATTCATCAAAAGGTTTAAATTCAAATTTATTAGAATCTTGTAATAAATCAAAAACTTTTTTCTCATAAACCACAATCCTAAAAGTATGAGGGAGATTTCCTATTTTTATACCATTATAATCTGTTTGAGGAATAGCATGGGGATTTAAATGAACATGGATTTTTTTTTTGCGCAGGTAAGACCTTGGAACTTTTTTTCCATGTCCGATTTTCTCTCCTTTTGTGGGAGGAAGTTTGGCAATGTATTCGTCTGTAAGTCCAGCTTCTGTTTCTAAAGCATATGGAGGATTTAAATAATAAACCATCATTGCTTGGGCTCCACCGAATGCAACTCTAAGACCTGACTCTCTAGAAATTTTTTGAGCAGGTAAGAGAGCTTGTTTAATATTATAAATATCTTTTAGCTTGTAAATCTCGTTTTCAGAGGTAATATTTTCAATGATTGGAAAATTTAGCCCTTTATAAGGATTATGGTATAATAACATTGCAAATAAGATTAAAATTCCCAAAGTGAGTCTCAATTTTTCTTTCGTTGAGAAAATCCACAAGGCTTCTAAAGAGAAAAATAATAAAGGACTCATGGAAATGAAAAGACGAGCAAACATAAAATCTCC
>CALDSP010000298.1 GCA_937924465.1 uncultured Leptospiraceae bacterium | reverse complement strand
CTTTTAAAGCTTTTGAAAGTTGATTCAGTTTTTCTATTGTTCTTACTAAAGTTTCCGTTTCATGAGAAAGTTTTTCTGTATTTCTTGTAATAATAGAAATTGCTTCTTTTTCTTCATGAATCGCATATTGGATCACTTTGACATAATGAGATGTTTCGTTGTACTTTCGCTGAAGTTCTTGGCTAGAGTTTAAGAAACTACGAATTTCGTCAGATATTTCTTTACTAATTTTTAGACTTTTTTCTGTTTTTTGAATGATTCCTTTCATTTCAGTAAAAATATTATCAATTTGTGATTCTCCTTTTGAAACAACCTTAGATGTACCTACTATCAATTCTTTAATTTCTTTTACACTCTGGGAAGTTTCATCGGCTAATTTTGAAATTTCTTGAGCAACCACTGCAAACCCTTTTCCATGCTCCCCTGCCCTCTCTGCCTCAATAGAAGCATTTAAAGAAAGTAAATTTGTTTTATTCGCAATGTCTTTAATAATAAGAATAATTTTTTCAATCTTTCTTGAAAAATCTAGAATCGTTTTCATTGCTTCCAAAGCTTTTTCTGTTTGATCTTCATGCTGATTTAGCTTCTTTTGAATTTCAAGATTAGAATTTTCAAGAATATTCAAGCTTTGGACAATTTCGGTTAGTTTTTTAAATAAATTATCTGTGTAATGATTTATTGCACTAATCTCATTAGCAAAATTCACAGTAGAAGAATGTACTTCCTCTATAGAAGCAGAGACTTCTTCCATGCTAGCTAGCTCTTCTTGAGTTGAGGTAGAAAATTCTTGAGTTGAATGACTGAGTTCTTTATTTTGTAAATGAAGAGTTTCGGAAAAATCCAAAACTTCTTCGCTTTTACTTCTAAGTTGCAATAAAATTCCCCAAACTCCTTGCATGGCAATTTTTAAAGAATTATAAATACGACTCATTTCTAAGTTTTTAAATTCATAATCCTCTGGAATAGTAGTTTGAAAATTTCCTAATGCAAAAGAGTGGAGTTGAGTTTGAATTTTTTCAGAAGCATCTAATAAAGAGCGCACTACATTCCAAATATAAATTCCATAAATTAAAGAAATTAAAATTATAAAACTCATAACGTACATAAGAAATTCTTTGGAAACGTTTTGAAACCAAATTCCAAAAAAATTTATGAATAGTAATACATTAAATAAAAGACCAAAGGCAAACAGTTTTGTTCTCATTCCTGTTTTTTTAATGAAGGATTGCTTAGGAACATAGCCTGCCTTTATTTTTTTATAAAGTTTAATAGCTTCTTCTATATCTTTTTTTCTAGCTTTTCGCCGAATTGACATGTATTCTGTAATCTTTCCGTCTCTTCGAACGGGAATTACAGTAGAATCAACCCAATAATATTCTCCATTTTTGCGAAGGTTTTTTACAATTCCCCTCCAATGTTCCCCTCTTTTGATTGTATCCCATAGATCTTGAAAAGCCCATTTTGGCATGTCGGGATGTCGAACTATGTTATGAGGTTTGCCTATGAGTTCTTCTGCAGTGTATCCAGAGATTTCCACAAAGTCAGGACTTACAAAAGTAATTTTTCCTTTTAAATCAGTTTTAGAAATAATGACTTTAGAGCCATCAAAAACGTATTCTCTATCTAAGATGATTTTTTCTTCTTTCATACTTTCCAATCAGTCCCTATTGGAAATTTAGAATTTTCGAAACTCCCTAAATAATTAATGTGCCCCATTTTTCGCCCTTTTCTTGCTTCTGCTTTTTGATACAAATAAATATGGTAATTTGGATTATACAAATAATTAGTTAAAATCTGTTTATTTTGAAAAAAACTTTCTCCGATAATATTTTTCATAACTGTAGGCTGAAATGAAAAATCAAAAGAGGGAACCACACCAAGAAGAGTAAAAGCTTGCATGTCAAATTGGGAATATCTACAAGCATTCATTGTAAAATGACCTGAGTTATGAGGACGAGGAGCAAATTCATTACAATACAACTCATCTTCCACTACAAACATTTCTAATCCCAAAACTCCTACGTAGTTTAGACTTTCTAAAAGTTTTGTCGTATAACGTATCGCTTTTTGTTTTAAACTCTCTGAAATATTAGCTGGATAAATACTGATATCTAAAATATGATTGGTGTGAATATTTTCTGCCGGTGGATAACAAAAAATTTGGCCATTTGAAAAACGAACTCCAATGACTGAAATTTCTTTTTCAAAAGGTACGATTTCTTCTAATATATGATCAAAGCTTTTTTGTTCATGAAGAATGGTTTCTATATCTAAAACTGAATTTACTTTCCATTGTCCTTTTCCATCATAACCAAAAAGATTGGTTTTTAATATACTTGGAAATTTCCAATCCTTAGGTAGTTTTTGTAAATCTTCTAAACTTTCTATAACGAAGAAGTTTGTAACAAGAAGACCTATTTCTTTAAAAAAATTTTTTTCTAATTTTCTATTTTGAGCAATTTGCACACAACGTGGATTTGGATAAATTTTTATATTTTGTTTGGTTTGATAATTTATTAAAAAATCAAGTGTAGAACTTGGAATATTTTCAAATTCAAAACTTAAAGCGTTTTGATTTTCTAGAAATTTTTCAAGTAGTTCAAAGTTTGTATACTCTCCTGTATACTCTTTTGCACCTGATTTGGCTGCCGGTGAATCTTTTTCTGGGGAATAAACAGAAACTTCAATCCCTATATTGCAAGCACTTTGAGTGAACATTCTTCCAAGTTGCCCACTCCCTAAAATACCAACCTTGAAATATAAGGATTTCATAATTTCAGTTCATTTGTTTTAGAAAGAGCCTCTTCTCGAATTTCACTACGATAAGATTCTAGTTTTTCTACAAGGCTAGAGTTTTGAATAGAAAGAATTCTAATAGCAAGAAGTCCCGCATTTACTGCTCCTGAAGTTCCAATTGCTAAGGTTCCTACAGGAACGCCTTTAGGCATTTGAACAATGGAATAAAGGCTATCCAAACCAGATAAAGTTTTACTTTGCACAGGTACACCTAAAACGGGAAGTGTTGTAAGGGAGGCAATCATTCCGGGAAGATGAGCTGAACCTCCAGCCCCAGCTATAATGATTTGAATACCACGGGAGCGAGCGAATTTAGCAAACTCAAACATAAACTCTGGACTTCTATGCGCTGAAACAATTTTTCTTTCATATGGAATCTGAAACTTTTCTAAAACTAGACAGGCTTCTTTCATGGTTTCCCAATCGGAAAAGGAGCCCATAACAACCGAGATGATTGGGTTATCATTCATTCTACTAACTTTTCTATGACCCTCTCCATTCTCATGGAACGAGATCCCTTGACAAGAAGAAAACTCTCTTCTTTTAAATTTTTTGTAACATATTCAACAATTTTTTGAATATTCTCTTCTGTATTTGAGAAATAAAGATTGAATTTGTTATTTTTATGTTTGGAAAATTCTTCAAAATAAAATCTTGCATCACTTCCAAAACTAATCAGTCCATCTAATACTTGGCTTGCATAAATTCCAACTTCTTTATGAAACTTTTCTGAAAATTCTCCTAATTCTTTCATATCTCCAAGTATTGCATAACGTTTAAAATTAGAACTAGCTTGCTTTAAAGTATCTAAACTAGCTATCATAGAGTCGGGATTTGCATTGTAAGTATCATCTAAAATATGAAAGTTTTTGTAATGAATCCAAACATTTCGTTTATTTGTAGGTTCAAATTTTGAAATTCCTTCCAAAACTTTTTCTTTATCAAATCCTAAAAAACTTAAAATAAATAGAACTCCTGCTAAATTCCAAAGCAAATGTCTACCTGGTAAATTCCAATTGAGTTTTTTCCCATAAACTTCAAGTATAAATCCATTTGGATGCTCTTCTAAGATTTTTAAATAACTTGAATTTAAAGAATAATTTAAGACATTTACGTTGTGTGACATGGCTTTTTTTTCTAAAATTTCCCTCTTTTGAATATTTTCGGGAACGAACAAATAGCCGTTTGCGCAAATTCCTTCTATGATCTCTGACTTAGCATAAGCTATATTTTCAACTGAACCTAAATTTTCAATATGAGCTTGTCCTATATTTGTAATTATGGCAGCATGAGGTAAAGCCATTTGAGTTAGTCGAGAAATTTCATGAAGATGATTCATTCCCATTTCACAAACCACTATTTTGGTGTTGGCGTTTATTTTAAAAATTGTGAAAGGAAGTCCTATTTCATTGTTATAATTTTTTTCTGTTACTACTAAGTGTTTATCTTCAAGATATTTTACTCCGTAATACAAAAAATCTTTTGTAGTTGTTTTTCCACTAGAACCAGTAACTGCAATTACAAGAGGAGAAAATCTTTTTCTATGAAAATTAGCTAACTTTCCCAGTGCTTCTAAAGTATTTTTTACTAGAATGGCTTTGGATTTGTTTTCTTCATTGAGAGTTTCTAGAATTGGATGGTTGCACTCACAAAGAAAATGAGTGGCTCCCTTTTCTAAAGCGTCTGGAATAAATTCATGTCCATCTCTGTTTCCTTTTAAAGGAACAAAAAGAGTATTTTTCTCACATTCTTCTGAAGAAGTGCTAATGTAGTTGAAAAGGGAGTTTTCTTGTAAACAAAATTTTTCTTCTAAAAGAGAACGAATTGTAAAACTAGAATATTCAAACCTTTCTTTCATCCTTTACAAACTTGGTTCCATATAGAATTTTTCTTTTTATTAATTGAATTGAAATATTGAAAGAGAGCATCAGTTTGTATTTTTTCTTGAATAAGAATAACTTTTTTAAATTCATCTTCTGTGAGCTTTTCGTCCCACTTTGCTAAAGCCTTTTCTTTTTTAGTTTCTTTCAGCTTTACTAGTTCCATGAAATCTTTATAAGAATAACTTAATGTTTCAGGTCGAGTACGTTTTAAAACTTTATGTATGGAATATAGCTCTGGAGTTTTGGTTTTTATATCAAATCCAATGTGTTCCATAGCTCGAAATAAATATTTATTTCTATAATAAAAACTATTTCCATGTCTCATGGCTTGGATCCATTGTTCAAAGACTGCTCCTTCTGTTTCAAGTTCTAAAATTTCTTGAGAATTCATATACTCGGGAGTATCTTTTTGCATTTTTTCTTTAAAATCTTTTTCTCTGTCTATGACCCACTTTCGAATAGAACCAGGTTGTAAATAATAGGCTGGATTTTCCAAACCATAAAAAAGCACCTGAAAACGAATAGAAGAACGATAATTAGAAGCTTTGGTTGGAATTTTCGGATAGCGAGATAAAAATTTTTCTCTTTCTTGTTTGTTACTGACCTGAAAAATTTCATATACGGGAGAGTTTGAATCTGCAAGAATAAATCCACCCGGACAAATTTGAACAAAATCAGTCAGAAGGGCACCCTCCCCCTTTTCGGAAAAGTTTTTTCTAGAATGTTTGATCTCTGAAAGAATCATGATTTGGGTAGTTTCTTTTACAGTTTGACGCGTACAACTAATAGCTTCTTTTTTGGATAGGTTTCTGCAAACTAAAGCAGTGATTGGATCTCCAAGAATTGTAAGTAACATGACACGGTCCGAATCACTCACTAAAGAACTTAACCATTCGTTTGCTTCTTCTACTTTTTCAAAGGGCACGCTCATGTCTATATCTTTCTTAACATTTTTTAAGTCAATTTCTTCTAAGTTTCTAGCTGATCCCGTAGCAATAGCTCCATATAAAATATTTGCACACTTTGCTATCACAGCTCTAGCTTTTTGGAGTCGAAGGCTTTCTTGTTTTCCTTCCTCTGTACCTGGACGCAAAAGCCTATCCTGTGTACTTTCCCAGTCGTTTTCTCCAACTTTGTTTTTTATATAATTTGCTGTCATCTTGAGTCCTTCTTCATTTTTACAAAAAGTTTCATTGACCTCTTTTAGTTCAGGAATGTTGACTGTAGAAACTGTTTTAGATGGTATTTGAATTTCTCTTTTTGAGGTGGCACAAAAAGTAAATGTGTAAAAAACGAAAATTAAAAAAAAATGATTTTTCATAAAATTCTTTTAATCCTTTTTTTCTTTATTTTTTTTGTTAGGTAAAGCATTTATACTTTCTGGACTT
>CALDSP010000297.1 GCA_937924465.1 uncultured Leptospiraceae bacterium | reverse complement strand
TAATTGATGTAATTGAAAATTTACAATTTGTTGAGTCTTCTAATGAATTAAAAGGAGAAGGAATAATTGGGCAGGCTTTTTATAATAAAAAACCAGTGATAGTTGTGGACATGATTAGTTTACTTACAAAAATAAATAAACTTCGCTTTGAATGGTTAGGAAAAAATTTAGAACAAATTCAACCTACAATTTCTCTTTTAGAAGATACTTATGGTGGACTCTAATTTCAAAAAATTACAAATTTTAACATGGACTTCTAACGGCCATACTTACGGAGGAGATGCGAAGTATTGTATAGAGGTTCAAGCAGAAAGAAAAATACTAGACATTCCACATGCCAATAATTATATTGTAGGCATTGTAAATTTAAGAGGGGATATAGTCACAGTTTTAGATTTATTTGCACTTATGGGACAACCTAGTCAAAAGCTTGACAGAAAAGTGATTATTCGACTAAAGGATGGAGAAAAGCAAGTAGCTTTACTTGCAGATTCAGTTTCTGAGGTAATTGAAATTTCAGAAGAAGATTTAGAATCGGCAGAAAATCATTTAACTGAAAAAGAATTAAAGTATATTCCCTATATCATTCGAAGAAATCATAATTTAATCTTTTTTGTAAATATTTTAGAATTATTTACGAACGTGTAGGTGGATATGTCAAAAACTGTT
The DNA here is from genome assembly GCA_937924465.1 of uncultured Leptospiraceae bacterium. GTDB lineage: Bacteria > Spirochaetota > Leptospiria > Leptospirales > Leptospiraceae > CALDSP01. Next base: position 1,979 of record CALDSP010000297.1, on the reverse strand, counting down.
TTACTAGTTGATGATTCGCAAACTATGCGCACTATTTTAGGACAGGCTCTCAATTTATCTGGGATTCAAATTAATAAAATTGATGCAGAAGATGGAGAAAAGGCTCTAGAAATTTTTAAATCTAATCCAAGCATTGATTTAATTATTACAGACATTAACATGCCAAAAATGGATGGAATTCAACTGATTGAAGAAATTCGAAAAATTTCTCAAACTATTCCTATTTTGGTTTTAACAACTGAAACTAAAGAAACTCTAAAACAAAAAGCAATGTACATGGGTGCAAGTGGTTGGATTGTAAAACCATTTAAACCTAACCAAATTTCAGCAGTCCTTAAGGAAATTTTTCCTAACGGATAGGTAAGCAGACTTGGAAAGTAGTTTCTCCAGGTTTACTTTTGAAACTTATGCTTCCATTATGTTTTTCAACGATTCCTTTCACAATTCCTAATCCAAGTCCAGAGCCCTGTCCTTGATCTTTAGTTGTGAAAAAAGGATCCCAAACTTTTTCTTTAATTTCATCAGGAATTCCAATTCCAGTGTCTGTGATTTCTACTATAATTTGGTTTTCTTTTTCATAAACGTTTATTGTTAGAGTTCCTTTGCCATTCATAGCATGAATGCTATTTTGGATAAGGTTTGTCCAAACTTGATTGAGTTGATCTGGATTGCAGATAATTTTAGGAATAGGTTTAAAATTTGTAACTATTTCAATACCTTGTTTAATTTGATTGTGCATAATAATTAAAGTGTTTTCAATTCCTTCCGTAATATCTGCCTCATCAATATCTGCTTGATCTAAGTGAGAATAATGTTTCAAAGCCCTAACAATGCGAACAATATTTTTAATTGCATATTGAATGTGATTAATATTTCGTTTTGTGCTAGAAACATGTTTTATAATTTCAAGAATCTCTTTTGAGTTTAATTTTGCAAGTTCAATGATTAAATCTTGAATATGGAGGTAGCTTTTATCAATAATAAAATTACTTACATCGTCTATTAGATTACTTTGAATTTTTTCATGTTCTAATTTTTCCTTAAGCAATCTTCTAAGTTTAAATTTTTCTTTTGAATCAAGATTTTTGATATTAGATTCATTTAAAATCTCTTTTAAAATTTTATCAAAAATTTCTTTTTGAGAAGGATTAGAGCAAACATCTTTAATGTTGTTCAAGTTAGAAAAAATATATTGAAAGCTTTTTTCTAAATTTTCTGCAGAGTTAGAAATAACTCCCGATGGAGTATTGATTTCGTGAGCAATCCCTGCCACCATGACACCAAGTGAAGCCATTTTTTCACTCATGACAAGTTGAGCTTGAGTCTCTTCAAGTTCACGAGTTCTATCTTTTACTTTCTGTTCTAGGGTTTCTGTTAAATTTATTAGACGAACATAAAAAGCGGCATTAGAAAGACTCATCATACAAACTTCTTTGAGTTCGGAAAGGCGATTTAATTTTTCATTGTAGGATTGGTCATTATAAGAAATTCCCTTTAATAAAATTATACCTACAAGTCCAGAATTCATAATAAGTGGAACTACAACTTCAGAGTTATAGTTCTCAAAAAAATTCAGGCTAGCCTCCAAAAGACTAGAATCTAAGTTTAATTTGTAAATTTCTTCTTTATGAAGGATTTTATCATTATCTGTTAACCATAGGGCAAATGGATGAAAAAGATGAAAACCATTTTCTGAACTTCCATTGTGCGGAATAAAAAGTCCTTCTTCTTCAACCCAATAAAAAACTGTCACATTTTGAACGTGAAAATTTTCTTTTATGAACTGTTCAATGTATTCAGAAATTTTTTTTTGGTTATTTAAAGATAAAAGTCGGTTTTTAAATTCATTTAAAGCATTTGAATATTCTAAAACTTTTAATTTTTCTTTACTTGATTCAATTACTTTTTTTAAACGAATTTCTTCTAAGTGTTTTCTTTTTTGAATTCCACGCCAGGTTGCCAAAGTATTTATTAAAAAA
>CALDSP010000296.1 GCA_937924465.1 uncultured Leptospiraceae bacterium | reverse complement strand
GAAAATATGAAGTGCTATAGTATACAGGGCAGACAGTTCTTACAATCATGTGATAAGCCTAATTTACACAGAGAAAACTTCATATTTTCATAATCGATAAATAAATTATTTAAATGAGATACTTTCTGACCTGTTTGGTTTAGTTTAAGAATGGTTCCCTTTTCTCCTGTAATCCATATGTCTTGATTGGAATCACTTACTACAGAATATAAATGAGGGGATCTTACTAGATCAGCAATTTTAGAGGCAAATCCAAAAAATATAATAAATAATAAAGGACCTACAAGTAGAATAAACACAAAAAAAATAATTTTGTCAGCAAAAGGGCGAGCTTTTTTAATACCCCAAATTTGATTAAAAGCACTTTCGAAAGTTCTTAAAATAGCTGTAGCTGAAAAAATTAAAACTACAAATCCAACAGTTCCAATTTGAGTAGCTGAATTGATAATCTCTCTTAAAGTTTCTAAATAAGGAGTAATATCAATCCGAATTTCATTTCGTTGTAAGAAAGTTGTGATAGAATCAAAAATTTCAGATTGCTTTTCATTAAAACCCGACGTAATTGTCACGAAAGCTAAAGCAACTGTGAGGGTAGGAACTAACGACACAATTGCCGTATACGAAATTCCTGAAGCTTTCATAAAGCAATCATCTTGGATAAACTTAGCTAAAGAAACAAACAATAGCTTTAAAACAATAGAGATTTTTCTAGCAATTCCTTGCTTGTTGTGAATAGATGTGATTTTTTCAATTATGGAAGTTGACCTTTCTAAACTCATAAATCTCTCATTGACCATCCGAAAATTTCAAAAAGAAATAGGCAAATATTTTTGTTTTTTTTCAGTAACATTTTCTTATATGAGTTATATTCAAGCAACTGCAACTTTTACACCAAAGAAAATTCCACAAATCCAAACAAAAGCTATAGCAAATGAATTATTTAAGGATTCTAATTTAAATTTAGAGAAACTTTTACAAGTTTTTGATAATACAAAGATTGAATCTAGACCTATTTTAGAAACTTTAGAGTTTTACCTTAAAAATAAAACATTCTGCGAAAAAAATTCTCTATTTTTGCAACACGCTCTATCGCTTTCCGAATCTGTTTGTCAAGACTTATTCCAAAAAGCACAAATTTCGCCAGAAGAGATTGATGCCATTGTTGTAGTGACTACATCAGGTTTTGTCACTCCTACTTTAGATGCTCGTCTAATTGATATTTTGAATTTACGAGAAGATGCTTTACGAGTCCCAATTGTAGGTTTGGGTTGTGCAGGAGGAGTCTATGGACTTTCTAGGGCCAGAGAGCTTTTGGTTGTTTATCCAACTTGGAAAATTCTTCTCCTTTGTGTAGAAACCTGCACTCTCACTTTTCGACCAAATGACAAAAGCAAAACTAATTTTATCGCTTTCTCTTTGTTTTCAGATGGAGCAGCTTGTGCCCTTATCTCAAATGAATATAAAAAAAATTCTATTTCTCTACTCGCAAATAAAACCTATCGTCTACCCAATAGTTCAAGAGTCATGGGTTGGGATGTAGAAGAAGACGGACTCAAAGTAGTTTTTGATGTATCGATTCCATTTATCATCAAAAAGCATTTTCAAAAATTTTATAAAGATTTTCTTGCTACTACAAACCTTTCCAAGGTGGAACATTACATTTTTCATCCGGGCGGAAGAAAAGTTTTAGAAGCAATTGAAGAGGTTCTGAATATTTCCCCTAAAGAACTAGACCTCTCTTATAAAGTTTTACGAGAAAATGGAAATATTTCTTCCCCTACTATATTGTTTGTGCTTGATGAATTTTTAAGGGAGCATAAATTTATGCCAAATCAAACAGGTTTACTGGCAGCTATGGGACCTGGGTTTTCTACAGAACTTTTATCATTTAAAACAACTTGAGGAAATGTGATATTACATATCAATACATCTAAAACTTGGAGAGGAGGTGAGCAGCAACTCCTGTATCTTGCCAATGGATTAGAAAACAGAAAAATTCCTCAAATCATTATTGGACAACCTAATTCAGAATTAAAAAAAAGAATGAAACATCTATTTTTTTTCGAAGTTCCAATTCGAGGAGAGTGGGATATTTTTTGCCTTCCAAAAATTTTAAAAATTATTGATGAATATAAAATTCAATTGATCCACGCACATACAGCCCGAGCACATACTATTGGTTTGTTTATAAAAATTTTTCGCCCCCAATTGCATTTAATTGTTTCTAGAAGAGTGGATTTTTCCATTCATCAAAGTTTTGCAAGTAAATGGAAATATTTTTCCAAGAAGAACGATCTCTTCTTATGTGTTTCTAATAAAATTAGAGAAATCTTAGTAAAAGATGGAGTAGATGCCAAAAAAGTCATTACTGTATATAGTGGAATTGATCTAAATAAATTCCGAGAAAAGAAAAATATTACCTATTTAAAAAAAGAATTTTCTATTGAACCAAGAACTGTAATCATTGGAAATATTGCTGCTTTAGTAGAACACAAAGACCAAGAAACTCTAATAAAAGCAATTTCTTTAATTTCTTCCAAAAGAAAAATCAAACTCTTCATTTTAGGAGAAGGAGAACTAGAAACAAAATTAAAACAACTCGTTTTCGATCTAAACTTGAATGAGAGAGTTGTCTTTACTGGATTTAGAAATGACATAGTTCAGTTTTTAAAATTTTTTCATATCTTCACTCTTACATCCACAGAGGAAGGTCTAGGCACAACAGTACTAGATGCAATGGCAAGTTCTCTTCCTGTAGTAGCTACAAATACAGGTGGAATTTCGGAAATGATTGATCACGAAAAAGGAGGATATTTAGCTCCTCCTAAAGACGCCTACCAAATCTCTAAATATTTAGAAACTTTAATTTTAAATCCTAAACTCAGAAAAAAAATGGGATTTTACAACCTAGAAAAAGTAAAAAAATTTTCTATAGAATATACAATAGAAAAAACTTTACAAGCTTATTCTTTATTTTTAGGAAATAATTTTTATAGTAACATATAATTTATTTGAAAATAATGATAACCTTGTTTATAAATTCTCTTTCCAAATAATTTCTTTCAATTCTGTATAAGCCCTTTCCAATGTATCATTGATAATTCTAAAATCAAATTTATCCTTATAGTTTAATTCTTTCAGACCATTCTTAATTCTTTTTTCAAGAGCTTCCCTAGACTCCGTTCCTCTATTCTTTAATCTTTCTAACCAAACTTCCTGACTAGGAGGAAGAATAAAAATGGAAATTGCAGAAGGAATTTTTTTCTTAACATTTTCTGCACCTTGAACATCAATATCTAAAATGATTTTTTTGTTTTGGTTCAATCCATTTAGAATAAAATCTTTTGGAGTGCCATAGTAATTATCATGAACCAATGCCCACTCTAAAAAATAATCTTCCTGAATCTTTTTTTGAAATTCTTCTTTTGTAATAAAGTAATAATCCAAACCATTTTGTTCCATGGGGCGTTTGTCTCTAGAAGTACACGAAACAGAAAATAAAATTTCTGGAAACTCCGCGAGCAATTTTCGAATTAAAGTAGACTTTCCACCTCCTGCTACCGAAGAAATAATATAAAGTCGTCCCTGAGACATAAAACAACTGCTCCAAAAATAAGATTTCTCTCATGCAATTGAAAAATTCATTTCTTAGCAAGAAAAAAACACTCAATGAACTTTTCTTTACCTAAATTTTATTGACAAACAAAACAGAGATCAAATCTTGGAAAGTATAGGAGAGGTGGCTGAGTGGTCTAAAGCAGCGGTCTTGAAAACCGTCGTGGTAATCCCACCGTGGGTTCGAATCCTACCCTCTCCGATTTGGAGGTGTGCCTGAGTGGCCGAAAGGAGCAGTTTGCTAAACTGTCGTATGGGGAAACCTGTACCCAGGGTTCGAATCCCTGCGCCTCCGATTTATTTTTCTATCATCTAAAGATATATATTTAAAATAGATGCTAAATAATTACTAGGTGTAGTTTCTATTTTTAAATACCTGTACCCCATTGAACTGTTTCCTATAAATTTATTTCCGAAAAACTCTCCCCTTAAAAATACCTGCAAATAAATCTTACTTGTCAAATATGAAAACTTTCCAGCCAAACCAAATTTTTGCCATAATTCAACTTGAGAAAGATTTTTATCCTCTTCAGTAAACAAACTACGATTTGATTTTGGATTATCAGATATAGCAGGGTCCTGCCATAAGATTTTTTGTTTTTCGTAAACTGCACTTGGAGAAATCACTATCTCCGCATTTGATTCATAGTTTTGGTTATAAAGGCTATCATTTGAAAGCAAAATTAAAAAGCTAGTATTCAAATTTGGAATTTGGTAGACGGTAAAATTAGAAGCTTGGGCATTTCTTGTAAAATCTTCAAAATTAGATAAACGATATTTCTCAACAAAAATAGGAAGCAGTTTTCCATAAGAAAAAATAAAAGAAACATTTTTTAATTCTTCTCCCTCTATAAAAATTTCAGAACCATTGAGCTTAGGATTAGGAAGAAAAATACTTCCTGCTAGTATGGTAATATTATAAAATTTAGAAAGTTGACTAAAAGTTCTTACATATACATCCTTCATTTTTTTAGATTTATAAATAAATAGTTTTTGAATTGTAAAAGATTCTTTTGATTTTTGATAGTTTAAAAAAAAATAATTTTTAGTTAATATCTTTATAACGTCCTCTAAACTGTTTTGATAATATAAACTCTTTTCTTCTTCTAGCAAAACCAAAGGCGTACCAATATGTTCTGGAAAAACTACTATAGATTTATCACTTAAAAACCCATTTCTTTGAGCCTCTAAAATATAAGTTTCTAATTTTTTGAAAAATCTTTCTTCATTAGAATAATCTGCAGGAACCATAAATGTTTGGATTCCAACAATGTTCCCTAATTTTTTATTATAACCAATGCTAGAAATATAAATTTCAGGATTTTTTTCTAGTTTAGAATAATCTTTATTTGAAAGAAGCTCAACTTCTTTATATTTCAAATAAACTACTCCCAAAACAAGTATAACAAATGCAAGGAATCTATAAAGAATCATATTTTTGAAACCTATTTAAATAAAGCTTAACAGCATCTAACATATATTCAGAAAACAATTTCTCTGGTTGAAAACTATAAACATTCACCCATTCCCAATAATCATGTTCCTCAGAAATTTTTAATTCACCAGAAACATATTTTGCATGATACCCTAAAATAATACACGGATGATTCCCTAAGGTCACCAAGTGTTTATGAACTAAAATAATATTTGAGTCTATTTGAATTTGAAAGTCATTTCCTAATTCTTCTTGAATTTCTCTTTTTAAACTATCTAACCAATCTTTAAAAAACTCTTCTTGATTCATTCTACCTCCGGGCAAATCTCCCTGTTTTGATTTTTTATCTCGAAGAACCAAAAGATAATTTCCATTTCGAATAAAAGCTTTTTGAGTAATCTGAAAAAAACCATGATCATTCATAACAAATTTCCATAAATATCAATTTGATGATCCAAAGCAAAAATTTCTGACTTTAAAAATTCTCCGGAATTGTATTTGTTTTTCATTGCAATTGTTAAAAGAAAAAGTTGAGCAAGAATAGAATCCATCATTTCTGTAGGTACTCCATAATATAAAAAATTAATAGGAGTTAAATCTCCAAGTAAATATAGTCTTTTTGAGAAGGAAATTTTTTTATCTAAAGATTGAATATGAATTATTTTTCCTTGAGGAATATGAGATTGAGGATCTAAAATTTCTTGACTTGTAAAAGAAATCTCTATGCGATTTAATTTTTTCTCTAAGGATAAACCTTCTAAAAATTTACTTAAGTGAGAAAACTCTAAAGTTTTCGTAGAACCAGACGCAATAAAAATTTGCGAGACTAAAGAATTCCATAAAAAATCTTCCCAAAACTTTTCTTCCAAAACTGAATTGCCTACTACTCCTAAAATGAAATCTATTTTGTATAACTCTTCTTTGGGAATTTCTTCCAACTTAGAATAAAAATTTTCTCTTCGCTCAAAGGCTATATCAAGTTTTAGTATAGGATAGGATTCGGGAAGGAGTTTTCCATTTTCAAGATATTTGCAAAGAAATTTTCCTATATTTCCAGCCGCCCCTAGGATCAAAAACCTTCTTCTAGACAAAACAAATCCTTGTCCATGTAGGATAGACTCAATAGCACTTAATATAGAATGAGCAACTTCTTTTGATTCTTCTACTACCTTCTTTTTAGATAAAGCAATTGTAAAACAGGGAAAAGAAAGTCCTTTTTCTGTTTGGATTTTTTGAAGTCTATCATATCCGTTTCTTGTGTGTTCAATTGTCCCTATAAGAGCTTGTTTTAACCATGCTCCAAAATTTTGATTTGCTATATTTTCTGAACTAACTAAAAACTCATGGAATACGTCATGTAACATTTTTTGATTTGCTATGTATTCATTCCACAGAGGAGCCAAATATCCCCCATCTTCTACAAGTAAGACTTTCTCACCTTTTTGAATTGCCTCAATTGTAAATTCTAAAAAAAAATGAGCAGAAATAAATTTCATGGCTTGAAAGAAATCCCAAGTTTGAGATTTCATAAATTGATACAACTCTTGAAATTTAGAAACATCACTATAAATTCGAGCAAGCCCATAAAACTCTTTGCCTTCTGCAGTCTTTTCCTTAGAAATTCCAGCAAAGAAAAAATTTTGCATTTGAGTTTCAAAAAGAGCTTCTAAATAATCATCGGGAACTAAACCTCCATATTTTACAAACATAACATGTAAGGCGCTCACTCCCGATATTTTATATGCTTGGATTGTTCCTAAAATTTCTGCAGTCATGTGATGAATTAAAAAAACTCTATATCCAGCTAAAGAATTAAAATTTAACAAAGCAGAATTTTTAAGTTCTGGCATTCTTTCCAAATAATGATTTAATGATTGAATAGATTTTTTTTGGTTAATACTAAAATTTAAAGTCTTATGTAAGCGAGAAAGATAAACATAAATTTGAGCTTGTTTAATTTGAACTTGTATAATTTGGTTTTCTTGTAAAAATTTACAAATAGACAAATCTTCTAAAAATAAAAATAGTTTTTTGATATAATTATTCTTTTCTAAATTTTCTAAATTAATAAATTCATTTGCAAATTTTGCATCCCAAAAAATTTTAATTTGCTCAGTTTTTTTTAAAGGAGTTTTGTGAAGTTGTTCAAATAAATGACCTTGGGTTAAGTTTTCTTCTTGAATAAAAAAAATATTTTTCTTAATAGCAAAAGAAATTTTTTCAGAAATGTATTCTGAAAGTTTACTCGTTCCTTCAAAATAAAATCTTTCATGTAGATCATCCACTAAAACATGAGGTAAATTTTTTAAATGGAGAGTTGCTTCTTCTATGCTTTCTATGGTAAGACGAAAAATAAATTTCCCTTTTTCTCTTTTGTTGTTTACTCTTTCCAAAATAAATTGATAATCAATTTCTTCTTTTTCTGAAAATTTATGAAAAGGAAAGATCAATGATTTGGAAGGATGAGTCAAAGAATCAGAACCATAAAACTCGGGATGAATTTGCATAGCCCAAATAGGCCTTTGAAAAGTTCCAAAAACAGAACGAAGATGATCATGAAACTCATCTCGAAAAAATAAAATCTCATCTAAAACTCCACTTCTTGCATAAACTTGAATATGACTGATATGCATGAGAATCAATTCCGGATTTATATTTGGATTAACTTTATACAAAATAGCCAAATCTCCTACGCTATTTTGGACATGATCTAAAATCATATCACCTAAAATTCTAGAAAGCACGGAAAGTCCTTTGAAAACTCGCAGATGAGTTAAATCTATTTTCCAAAGTTTGTCTTCATAAATTAAAGGGATTCCTAAAGAAGTAGAGATATTTTCCACTAGTGCCTCACAATTACTTTCTTAGATTCTGGACTTCTTGCTATTTCAAAAGCCTTTGGAAGCTCTTCACTACTCAGTTCATGAGAAATCATAAGTTTTTCTAACTTTTCTGAATAGTCCAAATTTTCTTCTAAAAGTTTTA
>CALDSP010000295.1 GCA_937924465.1 uncultured Leptospiraceae bacterium | reverse complement strand
GTATTATTTTTTTTAGATATTCCACCTGAAATTGCATATGAAAGAATTCAAACCAGAAGTGAAAGACAAGAAGCATTTGATTCTATAGTTCAATTAGAAAGAATCTCAAAAAATTATAAAAAAATTTTACCACCTAACGTAAATTATTTAGATGCCAAAAAAAATCCAAAAGAAATTTTAGAAAAATGTTTATTAGTAATTAACGAAGAGTTAAAACTTCATAACCTTTGTCGGTAACCAAAATTGTATGTTCAAATTGAGCTGACCATTTTCCATCTTTGGTTCGTACTGTCCATTTATCTTTTTTAGAAACTACCACTTCATAAGTTCCTAAATTCACCATAGGTTCAATAGTAAAGGTCATACCCGGTTCTAATTTAGCTAAAAGTTTATTTTGTCTAAAATGAGGGATTTGAGGATCTTCATGAAAATTTCTTCCTATTCCATGTCCCATTAAATCTCTTACAATTCCATATCCTTTAGGAGTAAGAAAATCATCAATAGCGTTTGAAATGTCATTCACTCTATTTCCCGGTTTGACTTGTTCAATTCCAATCCACATAGCTTTTTCTGTGTCTTGAACTAATTGTTGTATTTCCGGTTTAGTTTTTCCACCTACAATAAATGTTTTAGAAGTATCTCCATGGTATCCATCTACAATAGGTGTTACATCAATATTGATAATGTCCCCTTCTTTTAAAATTTCATTTTTGCTAGGAATGCCATGGCACACAACGTCATTGATAGAAGTACAAATTGCTTTAGGAAAACCCTTATAATTGAGAGGAGCTGATTTAGCTCCATGTTTGATTGTATATTCATGACACAAATCATTTAGTTCTTGGGTAGACACACCCGGTTTTACAAAAGGTTCAATATAAAGCAAAAGCTCAGCAGCAAACTTACCTGCCTTTCGCATTTTTTCGATTTCTGTTTTGTTTTTTACAAATATCAATTAAAGTAATCCTAATTTTTTGTAATTTTAAATCAAATTTCCACAGCAAACTTTTTTTGAAAGTCTTTTTCCTTTCAAGGTAATTTTATTTCATTAGTAACGAATATATTCAAAACGTTTGCGATTCATTTTTTTTTAGTTAGATTGAACTTGTTTCAAATAAATCCTAATTTGTAGAAATTTTGTTTTTTAAAACACTCAAATCAATCTAAGTTTTCTATTCTAAAACAACTTATACAATTGTAACAAAATTTAAGTAATTAAATTATTTATGTTTTAGTCAAAAATATCGTCGGAGAAAATTATGCTCAAGTCTATTATTTTTGAAGTAATCTTTTTACTCCAATTTTGCTCTAATTTGAATCGTTCTCCTGCCCACTTTTTACCCCTTTTGAATAATGGAGTGTGTAATGAATGTTTTAAGGTGCAAAATTCTACAAAAGATTCAGAAAATTTAGTTACTGAAAAGCCACCACAAGATATAAGTAACTTTGGAATTTCCCCAAGTTCTATTTTTGCATATTTGACATGGAACAATCCTTCTTCTAATTTTCAATTTACACGCATTTTAAGGCGTTCAGATACTTTCCCAAACTCTCCCACCGATCCACTTGCTATCTTAGTGTACCAAGGCACTGGAACTGAATACTTAGATGGAATTTTAACTCATCAAACAACTTACTTTTACACTGCTTATACTTTTAATGGAGTTGAATTTTCCCAAGGTGTACAGCTTCAAACTACTACCCAAAAATCAGGAGATTTAGATTTAAGTTTTGTTCCGTCTTCTGTAGCAACTGTAAAAAGTTTATTCATCCAAAGTGATAAAAAAATTTTAGTAGCGGGAAGTAGCGTAAGAAGACTCCTACCAGACGGACAAGCCGACACTTCGTTTTCAGTAGGAACTGTAAATATTTTTGCAGAAAAAATTTTACAACACTTAAACGGAAAAATTTATGTCTTTGGATATTTTACAACTTACAACTCCATCCCAATGAACAGCTTAGTCCGCCTTAATGAAAACGGAAGTGTTGACTCTTCTTTTAACATTGGAACGGGAACAAACAATAGTATCTTTGATGCTCACGTTTATCCCAATGAGAGTATTTTAATAGTGGGAAGTTTTACTTCTTATAATTCTAACCTTTCTAATCGCATTCGCAAACTTCTTCCTGATGGCTCTATTGATTCTTCTTTTATAATAGGAACGGGTTTTGCTAGTAGTAGTGTTTTAAAAGTTACAGTCCAGCAAGATGGAAAAATTTTTTTAACAGGTACAAATTTTACTCATTATAATGGAACTCCTAGAAATCGAATTGCTCGACTTCATCCTAATGGCACATTAGATACTAGCCTACCTATAGGCACGTCATATATTGGACCAAATGATACAGTTCGTTCTCATTTGGTTTTAGAAGATGGAAAATATCTGATTGCAGGTCCGTTTACTCTATGCAATTCTACTTCTGCACCAAAGATAGCACGTCTGAATCCAGATGGAAGTTTAGATTCTAGTTTTACTCCGGGTTTGGGTGTTGTAGGTGGAAATATTTGGAATTTTTTGAGACTCCCCAATGGGAAAATTATCATTGGAGGTAGTTTTACAATTTATGATTCCGTTCCAAGAAATGGAATTGCAAGACTCAATGAAAATGGTAGTTTAGATACAGAGTTTGACCCAGGTACAGGAGCCAATGATGTTGTATATGATTTAAAATTCACTCACGATGGTAGAATTTTAATTGGAGGTAGTTTTACTAACTACAATGGCAATGCTATCTCGGGAGTAGCAAAAGTTTATCCATAAATTTTTTCAATAAATAATTTTAAATTGCTAGTAGTTTAACTTATAGGAAAAAAATTTCAAACATAAAAATATATTTTCGCAAAAAACATTTCTGTTGTTTACGAAAAATTTAAACGAAACTTAGTAGCCAAAATTGCCCCCGCTACAGCTACATTTAAAGAATCAACAGAAGAATGCATTGGTATAAAAACAAATTCTTGAATGTACTTTTCTAAATCTAAATCAATTCCTTGATCTTCATTTCCTAAAACAACAATACTTTCTTTTGGAGGATTCCAATCAAAAAAAGAAATAATTTTTTTATTTAACTTAGGAATTCCGGTTCCATAAATTGGAATTCCTTTCTTTGAGAAATCTTCTAAAAATTCAGAAAGCTTTTTTGTTTCTCTTATACGCATTTGAAAAATAGTCCCCATGGATACACGCACTGAACGGCGAATGTAAGGATGACAAGAGTGTTCATCAAAAACCAAACTTTGAATTCCTAAAGCACACAAACTGCGTATGAGTGAACCCCAATTGTTTGCTTCTAAAATTCGGTTTCCAATAAAAACAGGAAAGTCCAATGCTGGTTGGAGATTTGGCACATAAGCTAAAGCCATAATTCCTTGGTGTAACTCATATCCTCTTATCTCTTTAAGTTGCTCCGGTTCTGCCACAAATAAAGTTTGTATTGGTGAATGTTTAGAAAAAAGTTTTAGAAATTCTACATTTATGTATTTTTCCAAGCATATAACTTCTGAAATTTGTAAATTTGATTCTAAAAGTCTATAAACAGTTTTTTCTCCATCTACTACAAAAAGGCCATACTTCTTCATGAGTAAGTCACTATGAATTTTATAAAGTTCTAAGTTTTTATTCAAATTCAAGGTTTGAATTTCAATGTGAGAAAAATTTTGACTCAAATTTAGATTCAAATGCATACATTCAAATTGCTCCAATAAACGTTCTCCTAAAATAGCAAAAAAAATCCTTGATAAAATAGCCAAGAACAAATATATTATACATGCAGGAATAAAACTTATATGGGAAAGTTAGATAAAACCAAAAAAGCCATCGGAGTCGATAAGATCGATGATAAAAATCGAAAAGAAATGTTTGAAAAATTTCAGTCAGCAGGTGGAAAAATTATCAAAGATGAAGAAGAAGAGCAAAAACCGAGCACTTCTCGCCCTAAACCCAACATAAAAATCCGTCCCGCAACAAAAATTTCCCAAAAAGGTTACTCTTCTGAAAAGGGTAGTAGAGGAGCTTCCTCCACAGGTGAATTCCAACAGGCGGATATAAATGATTCTGCCATAAATAAAGAAATGGGAAATTTTTTAAATCGCCTGATTATTAAATTCAAATGTTGGGCAAATAAAGTCACTCCGTTTGGCTCTAGTAGTTTAAATCCTACTTTCCTTTCTGAACTAAACCTAGAATTCAAAGCCGCTCTCATGGAATTTCGTCTTGCAGCAAATGAGCTTTTAGGAAATCCAGAACTCTCTCCTAAACTCGTTAAGTCTTTGGATAAAATCTCACCCTTATATGTTGAATTAATTGGAAGAGCAGGAAAAGTATATGACGCCACAGAACTCAATGAGCTTTTGGAAGACTACAATGCTATTCCAGAAAATCCAGTACCAATTAAAAAAATCCAAGCACCTCTTTATTCAATTTTCACAAAACTGTATTACTTATACCCATTTCAATCAAAATACAAACAAGCCATCTCGGCTGCATATGACACCTTACAAAGATTAGAAAATAAACCAGCCATGATTTATAATACGAAGAAAAAAAATAGTCTAGCAGCAGTATCAATTGTATTTGATCGATTTTTTGAAAAGCTCTATCTTGCTGTCATTCGTAATGAAAATAAAAACATTCCTATGATTTCATTATACATGGAAAACCTCTTGAATATTCAAGAGCAAGAAAAACCTGGAACTCGCAAAGCAGGGGAAGACTTACCAGTCAATGCGGGAGGTCAGGTTTCCAAAGAAGAAAAGAAAGAAGAAGCGAAAGTTGAAAAAAAACCAGAAGAATTAGATCCAGATTTAGATTTAGGACTACAAATGTTGCGCGAAGCAACTATCGAAATTCTTCGTAAAAAACATGACCCACGAAATGAGCTTGTGGAATTTCCCGATGCTGACAAATGCTTTCTTGCTTACTTATACTATAGAGAATTTGATTATGAGTATTCTATTGTCTTAACTACAAAAAGAATCAATATTCAACCAACAACAATCAATGGAAACAAGATTGATCACAAAGCCAAGTTATTGAGTGTTTATGAATTATCTCGAAATTGTATGGATCAATTTAAAATTTATTTGGAAACTTTTAAAGAATACCTAAAACTTAAATCTTCCCCTAGCTCTAACTATATTGAACAAAGTAAAAAATTATCTCAATTAGAACTAAGACGTGGACAACATTCTCGAAACGCAAGAGCCTCCATTAAAGATTATATTGAAAAAGCTTATCAAGTCCTTGACACACTCATGGAAGACGTAAAGGGTCCTAAACAAATTGTTACAAATTCAGAAGAGATTTTAACCTTTGATTCTGTAGAAGCTAAAAAGAAACTTCACCGAAAACCAATTAAAGATTGCATTCATAGTGCTTACTGTTACGCATACGCTCTACTTTATCGATTGTCTGAACCAAATGGAGATCTATTTGGTGGAGTCTTAGAATTGACTCCAGAACAAATGCAATCTATTTATGGGCATTCTTTCGTACCAGAAAATAGCGCTCAATCTTCTCCTATAGCAAATGCACAAATAGAAGATGAAAATCCACTAGCTTCATAACTGTCCCAAAATGCCAAATATAAAAGTTACAATATTTCAAAAAAATATCAATCTTCCTATTTCTAAAGAACAAAGAAGTAAACTAATCTCACAAAACTCGGATTTTTTGATCCTTCCGCGTTTCTTCCCTTTTTTTGATGGATGGAGTTCCCAACAAGAAACTAAAGAAAAAAAATTTTTAGATTCCATTTTAGAAATTTCTGAATATTACAAAGGAGTAGTAATTGGAGGAAGTATTTTTCGAAAAGAAGGAAAAAACTATATTGAGTCTTATCCTATTGTTAAAGATATAAACTTAATTGATTACTACAATCTCCATAGTGGAGACTCTCTAGGAAACATTAAAATTCTTTCTTCTAATTCAGAACCTATATTTACTTTAAATGGGGTTCGCTTTGCTATTCTCCCTGCTAAGGATTTTCAAAATACAAAACTTTTAAACCAAATCAAAGAAGAAAAAATTGAGCTTGTTTTCAATCCGGACTTTGTAAACGTGAGCCCACAAGAAAGCCAAACCTATACCCAAGAACTTACCACTTATTCTAATTTAGCAAAAGAGTATCAACTGCAAATCTTAAGGGCTTGTGGGATTGGAAACTTTGGAGAATTTGTCTTGTCTGGAAGAAGTTTCTATGCAACTACTTCCGGAATTCGCTGGAAAGTGGCTCCTACTGAAAACCAACTTGAAATTATTAAAACCATCAACATTACTTTAAAAGAAGGAATTTAATTTTTATTTACGTTACGCGATAGTTCTTCTTAAAAATGCAATATTAGGAGTTTTTAAATGGAAATAGTATATCAAAAAGAAAATATTGTTAAAACGGAATATGACGACAAAGAAAAAATTATCTTAGTTACTTGGTGGTCATTATCTGGACATCCTTATTTGAAAGAGTGCGTATCTATGCATGTAGATTTAGTAAAAAGTGGAGCAAAAGCACTTATCATTGACGTAAGCAATGCAAAAGGAGTAGTTTCTCAGGAAGAACAAGCTTGGTTTGCTGATTGGGTATTTCCAGAATATGACAAGAATGGTTTAGAACTAATTATAACGATTTTACCTCAAAGTTCACTTACAGAAATGGCAGCAAAAAAATGGAATCAAACTGCAAGTTCTTTTTCATTTCAATCTTTTGAAACCCAATCAATTCAAAATGAATTGGAACTTGCTAGAAAAAAACTAAGAATTAGTGAATTGTAAACTTCTTCTAAATTGAGAACATTCATAAATACAAATCTAAACTGCATCTTCTTATATAAGAAGATGCAGATAATAATTTCACTTATTTTTCTAATCTTTTTTGAATGGCTTCCATAAATTGGAAAGTGTCTAATTGTTTTTTGTTCGCAGCCGTACTCAAAGGAATTAAATCCTTTGTCATTTCTCCCGATTCTATAGTGTCAATTGTAGCTTTCTCTAAACGTTTTGCAAAATCCATAAGTTCTTGGTTTCCATCTAACTCTCCCCGTTTATGTAAAGCTCCCGTCCAAGCAAAAATAGAAGCCACTGAATTTGTAGAAGTAATTTCCCCTTTTTGGTATTGTCTGTAATGTCGCGTAACGGTACCATGTGCGGCTTCAAATTCATATTTTCCATCAGGAGAAACTAAAACAGAGGTCATAAGTCCAAGTGAACCAAATCCAGAAGCTACCATATCACTCTGTACGTCTCCGTCATAGTTCATAAGAGCCCAAAGCATTCCACCCTCATTTTTCATAATTTGAGCAACAGCATCATCAATTAAATAGTATGCATAATAAATACCGGCTTGCTTCATTTCTTCTTCTCTACGCTTTGCTTCTGCGTCAAATATTGCTCTAAATCTTGCATGGTATTTTTTAGAAATTGTGTCCTTAGTTGCAAACCAGAGAGGAACTTTTTCAGAAAGTGCAAAATTAAAACAAGCCTTAGCAAAACTTTCAATAGACTTATCCAAATTGTGTTGTCCCATAACAACTCCAGGACCTTTGAAGTCATGAACTAAAAGTCTTTCTTCTTTTCCTTCTGTGTTTGTATAAACTAACTCTACTTTTCCAGGACCTGGAATTTGCATTTCTACATCTTTATATAAATCACCATACGCGTGACGTCCTATGATGATTGGTTTTTTCCATGCTTTTACAGCTGGAGGAATATTGCTTATTGTAATGGGCTTGCGAAATACTGTTCCATCTAAAATAGAACGAATTGTTCCGTTAGGCGAGGGCCATTCTTTTTTTAGATTGAACTCTTTGACCCTATCTGCATTGGGAGTAATGGTAGCGCATTTTACCCCTACACCATGCTTTATAATTGCATGAGCGCAGTCAACTGTAACCTGATCTTCTGTTTTATCCCTATATTCTACACCCAAATCATAATATTCTAAAGTAATATCTAAATAAGGATAAATGAAACGCTCTTTAATTTCTTTCCAAATAATTCGAGTCATCTCATCCCCATCTAATTCTACAAGGGGAGTTTTTACTTTAATTTTACTCATATTTCCTTCCTTAAATTTAAATTTGTTTTCAAGTTTTAGAAATTGCCTTTAGATTTCTATTCTTTTTTTAAGGTTAAAGATTTTATAGGAAGACCACGAAATCTTTAGAATTATAAAGTTCTTTTTGAATATCTTTTATGTAAGGAAACTTCTTACGAAAATTCGAGAGTTCTTCTTTGGAAAGAATAACTTTTAAAACATCTTCTTTTTCAGAAGTTAGAATTTTTTCTTCTCCCATAGGAGAAAAAAAAGCAGTGTATCCATTGTGATAAATTTTTTCTTTCTTACCTGCTATCCCAACTCGATTTACTCCAATTACATACGCCATATTTTCAATAGCACGAGCTTTCAGTAAACTCAACCAAGCAAA
>CALDSP010000294.1 GCA_937924465.1 uncultured Leptospiraceae bacterium | reverse complement strand
TCCTTCTGAAAAGTTCTTACTAAACCGGAAGGATTGGCATAAAGATGATTATATTATTTTAGGAGCTTTTGAATACTCTCCCATTCAGTATGTGCGCTCTAGACTAGAGTTTTTTCTTCATTGTAATCAAGTAGCAGAACTGGACATAATGGATATTAGCATTGCAACTATTGAAGGGATTGAGAATGCAGTAAAATATGGAGATGGAGAAAAAGTTTTTCTTTCTACATCCATTACCCCTGAGCGTAAGTTGAAAATTTCTATTTTAAATACAATTAAACATTTTGACTTAGAAAGTGAAATTCAACGTGGTAAATATTCTTCTACCACAACTCTTATGCGTGGAATTATGGTAATGCAAAAGTTGTTTAATCATATTGATCTACAAATTCTTGAAGATAAACAACAAGCTCTGCTTTATGCCGAAAAAGTTCTAAACTAATAAAATCCAAAACTCTTTTATGTATTTCATCAAAAATATACTTAAGACTCCAAATCCTAATCCAATCAACCAACCTCCAATGATATCACTTAAAAAATGATGTAGAGTAAGGAGTCTTCCTATCCCTGCAAATAAAGAGAAAAAGTAAAGTATAAAAGAGAATTGAAACTCACTGCATAGTATAACTGCTACAAGCATGGAGTTTGCAGCATGAGCGGATGGAAAAGAATGATTTAAATCGGGATGATTATTTGGTTTATCTAAAAGTTTTATAGAAGGTCTTTTTCTATAAACTTTTTTTTTGATAAGTAAAATTAGTCTGTCATTCAAATAAGCACAGATTCCAGTATATAAAAATCCAAATAACGGGTAGACCACTTGGTCTACTAGACTGAGCCCTAGCAGAATAATAGCAAAAATTTCTCCTCGATTTATGAATGGAATAACTTTTCGCAATATGGGAAAAGATAAATTTTTAAGAACCCATTTTGAAACTGAAATATCAATTTGCTCGAAAAAAGATTTCAAAGCTCTAAACTCTTTAATTTTTCTATGATCTCATTTTGATGAAACTCTGTTTGTGTTCCGTTGGATAAGTCTTTTAATATGACTTTTTTGTTTTGCATTTCGTTTTCTCCAAGGATGAGCATGTAACGATAATTTTTTCTTTCAGCTTGTTGAATCAGTTTCCCAAACTTTAAATTTGACTCTAAGTTGGTTTCACATAAAATTCCAGCTTGGCGAATTTGAGATGCAATAGAAAGAGCAGGAAAGTAAGTTGATTCTCCTAGAAACCCCAAGAAGACTCCTTTTTGAGATTGAAAAGAAGGAATAAGTTTGTGAGTTTGCAAAAAATTTAATAATGTTACATCTCCCAATCCAAATCCAATTCCAGAGATCTGTTCATTAGAAAAAAGTCCAACCAGGTTATCATACCGTCCTCCTCCGTATAAAGAACGTTTGTTTATAGGATTTGTATCAAAAATTTCAAAAATAAATCCTGTATAATAATCGAATCCTCGAATAATAGAAGGATCAAAAAAGACTGT
This sequence comes from uncultured Leptospiraceae bacterium, assembly GCA_937924465.1. GTDB lineage: Bacteria > Spirochaetota > Leptospiria > Leptospirales > Leptospiraceae > CALDSP01. The sequence goes on along the minus strand of CALDSP010000294.1, from coordinate 1,203 downwards.
TCTGTCAAGTCCTAAGCTTTGTATTGCTTTATAGAAGGTTTGAACTTCTTCCAAAACTTCTTTAGTAATTCCGTGAATGTCAGAAATGTTGTTTATACTAGAGGATAAAAATTTATAAAGTAGATCTAAATCTTTTTGTTTGTTTGGAAGTAAAGGAATGATTTGAGTTTCAAATTCTTCTTTGGAAATTTTATTTTTTTTATCTAAAAGTTTAGCTACGTCGTGTTCATTTTTTTGATTTAAATTCAGTGAGTTTTTTAAAAATTGATTTAAAATTTTTCGACTTGAAAACGTTACGCGAAAGTCTTCTGGACTTGCTCCAAATGCAAATAAAATTTCACATGCAATTTGAATAATTTCTAGTTCCGCAGTCCAAGCGTTTATTCCAAATAAATCTACATTTAATTGCCAATGTTCTCTAAGTCTACCATGCCCCGGTGCTTCGTAACGCCAAAGATTTGGAATAGAAAACCAGCGAATGGGTTTAGGCAATTCTCTAAGTTTAGCTGCTACCATTCTAGCTAAGGTGGGAGTCATTTCGGGACGAATTGCTACATGTCTATTTCCCTTATCGTAGAAATTATAAAGTTGCTTTTCAATTTCTTCTCCACTCTTAGCCTTATATAATTCAAAGTATTCAAGAATTGGACCATCATATTCTAAATATCCAAAACGTTGCACGACACTCCTCATCACTGAAAACATCCAATTTCGGATTTTCATGTCCTCGGGGTAAAAATCTCTAGTTCCTTTGTAATTTGCTGTAGATAGAAGGGTTTGGCTCATGTATTTCTCTCTTGAATTAGGTTAATATATTTTTGAATATTGTCATCGGAGTAAGGATTTCCCAAGATTTCTGAACCAATATAATAATCTTGTTCAATTTGATAAATATTTCTTGCGTAAAATTGAAGTTTAATATTTTCAAAATTTTTTTTACAAATTTTAGCAGAAAACTTAGCTCTAAGTAAGATAGCTTGAGCTATTTCTGAATTGGTAATTTTGAAAAGGATTCCACCTTTAGAAAAATTAATAATTTCTTGCTTTTCGAAAATCACAATGTTTTTGTTTGCCAAGATTTCATAGTTGATCTTATTTTCAATCTCTTCAAAAACAAAAATATCTGAAGTGGGAATTGTTTTGGGTTCTAATTCCCACAAGTAACCAGAACCTATAAAAATTTTTTTATTATGTAGTTTTAAA
>CALDSP010000293.1 GCA_937924465.1 uncultured Leptospiraceae bacterium | reverse complement strand
TACTTCTATTTTTTTTCAATGATTTCTTGTTTCTGTTGTATAGAATTGAATATTAAAGAAATCAATTCGTTTGCTAATTTTTCAATATTTGTGTTATGTTTGATCTAAAATTCATTCAAAAAACTTTGCAAGAATATAAGGAAAGTCTAATATTAGAATTTCAAAATTTAAGAAATGAACTTTCCTCTAAACAAATCTTTATATTTGAAAAATATTTAAAAGAAAACTCGTTGGCAGGAATGAATACATGGTTACAAAATTATTCAGAGCTTAAATATTTTAAACAAACACTAAAGCAACTGAAAAACTCTCAAGAAATTACTTCATTTCAAGAAATGATTTCTAAAAATCTCATTGAAGATTTTGGAGAAGAAGACTTTCGATTTTTAGAATGGGAAAGAACAAACTCAAACAAGAAAGATCTTGAAAATATTATTAAACACTGGATAAAAGAAACTCAATCAAAGTTACTTGATTACAACAAGACTTATTCTACTCAACAAAACTCTTTAAACTGGTATCTTAAAGCAAACGAAGATCCTTCTAAAATTGGAGCAAGTGTAAAACTAATTCCTTTCAAAACTCCCAAAGATAAGATTTTACAGCTAAAATTTGCAGAAGAAGAGCTACAAAAATTTTTTCCTTATGGATATTCATTGTATAAAATACTAACTCAAAAAATTATTATAGTTCAGTCAGAAGGCTTAGTAAGTTATAGTTTTTTTCATGAACCCGGTATTTCTTACATTAACGTGATTGATAGAAATTTACTTCAAACTATAGATGATTTAATTCATGAAAATGCACATCATCATTTAAATTTAATTTTAAAAAAATATAAAATCTTAAAATCAAAACATACTCAAAAAGTTTTTTACTCTCCTTGGAGGAAAGAACTTAGAGGAATTTATGCAATTTTACATGCCGTTTTCACATTTAGCTTTGGAGCCAAACTGTTTTTTGAAATTGTAAATCATTGGGACAAATGTCCATCCAAACTCACTCAAAAAGATTTTGAGACATGTTGTGCAAGGTTTATAGAAGAAACCCTAATGTTAGAATATTCTTTGAATGATTTAAATAAAAATCTAGAAGAATTTACAAATCATGGTAAAAAATTAATTGCAACCTTAAACAAATGGAATCATAAAAATAAAGAGTTTTTAAAACAATTTGAATCTAACGTAAAACAAAAAAAATTGTTAAATAGCATTTCGAATCTAAAAAAAACTCTTCAAACTTCCAGAGAAGAATACAAAGATTATAAAAATTCATTAGAAAAATAAAATCTTTCTTTTAGATTTGAATTTGATTTTGAAGTTTGATTAGTAAAATGACCATGAGAATAGAAGATAAAATTATAAGTTTGGCACAAAGTCTTGGATTTGATTTAGTTGGATTTGCTAAAGCTGAACTGTTACATAACGAAATTCAAGACATAAAAACCTGGGTTGAAAAAGGATTTCATGGAAACATGACTTGGTTTGAAAAATCTTTACCAATTCGACTCAAATTAGAAAATTTAGGCTTCCAACCCAAGTCAGTGATTGTGCTTGGTTTGATTTATTTAATTGAAGAAGGTAAAGATTTCATTGAATCATCCGAACTTAAAATTTCTCAATATGCCCTAGGAAAAGATTACCATAAAGTTTTAAAAAATAAAGCCAAACCTTTACTAAAATGGTTGTGTTCCTTATTTCCTCAAAATCATTTTCGACAGGGAGTAGACAGTTTACCCGTTTCAGAAAAAATTTATGGGAAAAGAGCTGGAATTGGATGGATTGGAAAAAATACAAATTTAATCTCTCCTAAAAAAGGTTCTTATTTTTTTCTTTCCGTCATACTCACCGATTTAGAATTACAAGAAAGTGGAGAGATAGCAGATAGATGTGGAACTTGTAAAAAATGCTTAGAGGCTTGCCCTACAGGTGCATTGTTTGATGAATATAAAATTGATGCCCGAAAATGTATTTCATATTTAACTATAGAAGAACGTTCAGAAAAGCTAGAGGTTCCTTTTCAAGATTGGATTTATGGTTGTGATATATGTCAAATGGTTTGTCCATGGAATGAAAAAGCAATCAAATGGAAACGTTTTAGTTTAGTGGAAGAATTTCAAATTAAATCTCAAATTTTAGAATTCAAAAATAAACTTCATACGTTGAGTGAAAAGGAATGGATTGAACTACAAAATCAAAGTGCAATGGAAAGAATCTCTTATAAACAATTTATAAGAAATGTAAAATGGGTAACAAAAATTAAAATAACTAACCAACAAGCACATACTCCGTTGGTAAATCATAACGATAAGGAGTCTGTTTCGGAATCATTGCAATGAGTATAGTTAGAATTCCTACTCTTCCAGCAAACATTACAAAACAAAGATAAACTTTACTAATAGAACTAAGCTCGGGAGTTAAACCTCTTGAAAGCCCCACTGTTCCATAGGCAGAGACTACTTCAAAGCATATATCAATAAATGCAAAGTTTTCTTTAAGCATAATTCCAAAAATAGCCAAAAAGATAATAAATAAAGATAAAACAATTGTAGTTGACGCTCGACGTATAGAACCTCTTGGAATATTTCTATTAAAAACTTCTAATTTTTCTGTTCCTCGAATGTACCCATAAATTTGTAAAAAACTAACTGCAAGAGTAGTCGTTTTAATACCTCCTCCTGTAGAATTTGGAGAAGCTCCCACCCACATTAAAAGAAGAGAAAAGAAAACAGTAACTTCACTCATTTTATTTAAATCTAGAGTATTGAAACCTGCAGTTCTTGTGGTAACTGAATAAAATAAGGAATGAAAAAGCTGATCAAAAAAACTCAAATTTTTTAAAGTGTAGTTCTGTTCTAAATTAAAATAAGCAACTATACCTAAAAAGAAAAGTAAAATATAAATAATGAGTCCAAGTTTTGTAGATACACTCAAACGATAGTGTTGTTTTCTATAAATAAAAATTTTTCTGTATAAGTCTTGAGAAGTGCTAAAACCAAGTCCTCCAAAGATAATCAAAAACATAATTCCAGTAAGGAATAATTTTTCATTCCAAATATTTTGATCAGATAACCCTGCACTTAGAAGTGAAAAACCCGCATTACAAAAAGCAGAAACAGAATGAAATATACAAAAAAAGATTTTATCAAAGCCATAAATCTCCAATTTAGATGGAAATGTTAAATACAAATAAATAGCACCTAACGTTTCAATAATAATTGTTTGAATTGTAATATCACGAATTAATTTCTTTACTCTTCCTATAGCCTCTTCGCTAAGTAAATCTTTCATCATTAAGGTATCACTAACAGATGCCTGTCCAACTAAAAAAATAGAAAAAAAACTAGTCAGGGTAATTAAACCCAATCCTCCTACTTGAATAAGAAGCATTAAAACAACTTGTCCACGAAAACTTAAAACTTCAGAAATATTTATAGTACTTAAACCCGTTACACAAGTTGCACTAATTACAGTAAACAATAAATCTATAAAAGAAATTGACTTATTGTGCATTTTAGGCATTGCTAAAAATAGAATCCCAATAAAAATAATTGCGGCAAAACTTACAAAAAACATAAAAGAAGGGTTTAATCGGTTAATATTATAAAATTGAGTGGAACGCAAAAAGGAAATAAAATTTGAAAAAATTAAAAAGCTTTGATTTAAAGCTAGAAAAGCCAAAGGAGCAGTCTCGGCGTCAATCTCTCCCCATTCTAAAGTTTCAAAAAAGAAGATTATATCCTTAGAAAATATTTTTTGAATAATTACTAAAATAGCAATTACTGCCTCTGGTTTTCTTTCTTGAAAGTAGTATTTGATTTTTTCATAGTTAAATAAAAAGACTAACAATTCATAGAATATCATATAGTTTATAATACTTGAATTGATAAATTTCACAATAGGTCTTAGTTCAATGGGATAATAAAATCCAAATTCAAGAATCAGAGTAACAATAGAAAAGGTTCCTAACAATCCAAATAAAAATTTTGCATACTCTTTAATATAATGTAGATAATAATTCCTTAGATTGACCCGGAGCTTCCCTAAAGCTTTCCAAATTTTGAGGAAGAAAAATTTTTGTTTTCTATTCCAGTGCATTCTATTTATAAAGGAAATATGTACAAACTCAATGGAGAGTCGAATCTTTTTTTAAGATTTATTTACGAGAAAATTCTAAATTTAAAAAAACTTCCAATCTACTTTTGGGCTTTTGTTTTGGTTTTAGTCATTGCTTTTTTGCGATCCATTTCCTTTCGATGGGTCTGCGACGATGCTTTTATTTCTTTCCGTTATGCAAAAAATTTTACACAAGGACTAGGTTTAGTTTTTAACGAAGGAGAATTTATAGAAGGATATACAAATTTTTTATGGACTTTAGGAATTGCCTTTGGGATGATTCTAAAAATTGATCCATTGCGTTGGGTGCAATTTTGGGGAATTATTTCTTTTTTATTTTCAATTGTACTACTTTACTTACTGAGTCAAAAACTTCACAATGAAGTTTCCAATAACAATAAATATTTTTTTCCACTTTCTTCTTTCCTTCTTGCATTACAAACTCATGCTCAAATTTACGCCACAGGAGGACTTGAAACTTCTTTTTTTGGACTTTTACTTTTACTTGGATACTTTCTTATTCTTTGGAGTGAAAAACATCATTTCTTATTTTTAGGTAACCTCTTTCTTATCCTTTCGGCACTTACAAGACCAGAAGGAATTTTATTTGCTAGTTTTGGAATTGCTTATGTGATTTTGTTTCGTTTAAAAAATCAATCAAAAGAGACAATAAAACTAAAAATTTTCTTAATCATTTTCCCAATCCTTTGTATCTATTTGCCTTATAGTTTATGGAAGTGGGATTATTATGGAAAGATTTTACCAAATAGTTTTATAGCTAAATATGGAAATCAAAACTCTACTGAACAAGGGATAAAATATACTTTACTTTATTTTAGATCTTATTATGTTTTTATTTTTTTTATTCCTTTTTTAGTAATCTCTTCTTTGAAGTTTTTGAAATTTTTGCAAAAATACAAGAAAGAAAAACGGATTTTACGAAGAAGGCTTGCTAGTGTTTCTTATAAGGATCAATTTGAAATTCCTACACAACCAATTGATTTTTTAGATTATCCTAAGATTATAGAAATTCTTTTCCTATTTTTTTTACCTACCATTTTATATATTTTTTATTTAACATATGCTGGCG
>CALDSP010000292.1 GCA_937924465.1 uncultured Leptospiraceae bacterium | reverse complement strand
TAAAATTCCTGTTTTACTTGATTTAGCAATCCCCAATATATTTAAACGAAATTCTTCTCCTAATTGATTTTTGTAGTTTAGATAAAAAGGAAAAAAAATGTTTCCTTCTATATTTTCCAATTTCCAATCCCACCAAATTGGAATTAAAGTTTTAAAATAATTTTTTGATTTATCTTCGTAATTAAAGTATAAGAGAAAATTTTTTAACTCTTTTTCAGAGTTCCAAATTTTATTATAAACAGGAGAAAAAATTTTTCCTTCTCTTCCGTTATCTTTTTCGATTCTAAAATAAATAGGAGTAAACAACATATTATCTTTTTGGTAGTAATAGAAAGGAAGAAATTTTATATTTTCTAATTCATCTTTAGAATTATAATTCCATCCATAAAGCTCAAATAAAAAAGAATGCCAAACCCCTCCCCTCCTTTTTTCATAAAAATAGAATGGAAAAAAATTCCATTTTAATGTGTCTTGTGTGCTTGATCTGTTAAAGATATAAAAAAGACTTATATTCTTTGCTATTGGAGTTTTTTCTAATTCAAAGAGAGGAAAAAAGTGAATGTAAGAAAAATCTTTCTGTTGTTTGGAATAATAATTTAAAAACCAAAAAACTTGAGTTTGTTCTGAATGAAAAAAATAATAAAGAGGTCCAAATTGAACATTTTCATTTGAAGACTTTAATCGAGAATAAGGTAAAGATAAAAAAACTTCATTTTCTTTGTAGTACCAAAATGGAAAAAAATAACTAGTTTTTCTATTTTCTTCATTCAAACTAGAACTAGCAAATCCTAAAAGATTCCAACCTCTACTTCCATGCTCCCAAGTGTATAACATATACAAATAGCTTTTGTACTCATAATATTTTGTTTTATCTAAATAATAAAAAGGGGAAATAAAAAAAGTTTCTTGTCTTTCTGGAATGATTGAATAATACCAAGCAGGAAATAAATAATTTTTAACTAAATTAAAATCTTTAGACTTTGTTCCAAAAATCCAAGCAAAACTAAAAAATTGCGTTTGATTTTCTTTTCTAAAATACAATAAAGGAAGCAGTGGTACAGAATACCTTGTGATTTCAGATTTTTGATCTTTAAAATAAGACTTCCAATAAACAGGAAGAATTATTTTAGAACTTATTGCTAAATTATTTTTTTCGTCTAGTTTTTCTTCTTGAAAGTAATAGGAAATTGGAGTTAAAAATTCGTATTTTTTATGAGTGTTTAGGCTTTGATTCATTGAATAAAACAAAGGAAAAAATGTAAAATAAGTTTTCAGTTTGCTTGTATCCTCTCCCCAATAAAAAATAGGAAAAAAACTTTGCTTGCTTTCTCCCTCTTGCTTAAAGACGGTATAATTTAAAAAGCGAGAGTATTTTCGAGAGTCTACTTTACTTTCTATATTGTAAAGAAAGGGAAAGAATCGCCTAGAACGATATTTTGGATAATTTGTATAATTATAAAAAAGTAGAATTGTTTCTGAATAATGTTCCTGCCAATCCTCAATTTCCCAAAAGATAGCTGTGCTTCTATATCGTTCTCTTTTTTTACTTCCGTATAAAGGCTCTTCTCCTTCCGTGAGATCATCCAAATCATTGGAAAAAAGAACGGAAAAAAAAGTAAAAATAAAAATCAAGAAATAAATTTTTTTCATAATCAAAAACTTAATTTAAGCTAAAAAATTTACTAGAGAAGTATTTTCTTATAATTTTTGAATTATGACCTGAAAAATCAAGGAATACTTACTTAAAAATAGAAAAAGGATTTTTCAAGAATCCATAAAATATTTTTAAAGATTTCACAAAAATAAAGTTGGCTTTTTTTTGAGATTTTCCGAATATTGTATAAGAAAATCTTCGGAAAGGTTGTAATTTATGAATCTACAAGTTTTAGTAAGCATTTTTCTTTTGTTTTTTGCAACACAAATCTTTGCAGAAAGAATTCTTGGAACTACGGGTGTAATTAGTGATTTTAGCAAAATTGAAGAAATTATGCGCAACAAAAAAATCACTAAAGAATATCGCCAAAAAACTTTAGAAAAAAATATTCTCACGGCAATTCGTTTTTCTCTATTAAAAAAGTATCCCGACTACCAAGAGAGAATAAAAGATCTAAGTATGGATAAAGTGAAATTTGAACAACAGAAGGGAACATACAATTACTTTATCAATTATAACGATTATTACTTTTACTATAATTTTGCTACTGATCCTGAGTTGTATGTTCAGCTTCCTTTGGATGATAGACTTTATCTTAAAACTCCAGAAATTGAAGAAGAAATGAAAGAAACTCCCCCTGGAGCTCCTAAAAAGGAAAATTCTGCTAATCCAAACAAGCCTTTGATGAACAACCCTTGAACGTTGAAACTATTCTTCCCTTGTTATTGAAAGCAGGGGAAGAAGTATTAAAAATTTACAATTCTGATTTTGATATTACTTGGAAAAAAGAGTCCGATCCTTTAACCCAAGCTGATTTACTTGTAAATAAAATATTAACTGAAGCCCTAGAAAATCTTACTCCCAACATTCCAATTTTATCGGAAGAGTCAATGGACAATTTAAAAAGATTGGAAAGTCAAAAAGTATGGATCCTCGATCCCATTGATGGCACAAGAGAGTTTGTTAAAAAAAATCCAGAGTTTGCCATTAGCTTAGGATTTGTAGAAAATGGAAGAGCAAAGTTTGGCTTTATTTTAAATCCTGTTACGAAACAACTCATTTATGGTGGAGAAAATTATGGAGTTTTTTATGCAAAGGATTTTTCACAATATTCTGCAAAACAAGTTATATTGTCTTATTCATCTAATAGTCCAAAACCTATTCTTTTACTTTCTCCTAGTGAAGTAAGAGATGGACTTTTTCAAGATGTATTTTGGAAAGAAAATTTTTCTATTCAAATTATAGGTTCTATTGCCTATAAATTAGGTTTACTTTCTATTGGATATGGGGACCTGGTTATCTCTGCTAGACCAAAAAATGAGTGGGACGTGTGTGCGGGAATTGCTTTAGTTTTAGCAAGTAGACAAGAGTGTTTTACACTCTTAGATTTTCAGGAATATATATTTAATGAAAACAATACAAAAAAACATGGACTTATAGCTGGTAAAAAAGAGATTGTTGATAAACTAATAAAACAAGAAGAAAAAAGATTGAAAGAAACTTTTCAAATTCAATAAACCTCATAAAATTTTTTTATCACAAAGATCCAATCCCAACCTGTAGATTGGGATTTTGGCTTCCTTTCATTATTTATTTTTTCTCTGTTTTCTTTTTCTTTTCTGGTTTAAAGGTTTTAATTACTTTTAAGTCTTGTTTATTTAGAATAGTAATTTTAGTAGAATTTTCATTTTGTAGCTTAGATGTTAAGAAAACCTTTTCTCTTTTAAAAGTTATGTGGGAATTCATATTGACAGGATCGGAACTTCTTGCCTCAAATTCTAAATTATCATTAAAACGAGAAAGATAAACCTTACCTTCAAAGATTTCAAATGCATAGATCTTTTTGTCATGATATACAAGTTGGGAACGCCAGTAAATATCTTCTTTACCAATCTTTTTGAGCTCCAAACTCATATCGTTTTCTTTGTCAAGTAAGATTAGATGATGAAGTCTTTGATCTTTCTCTCTTCCCTCAAACCCAACCACAAGAATACCTGTAGGTAAATCGAGAAACTCTCTTCCACAGATATTTTCAAAAGGACTTTTGTAAAGACCTTCTTCACTATCGGGATCTAAAACCCATAGATCATTTGTGTAATGCCCATCACTTTCATACTTCATTACTTGTAAGAAAAGAATTTTTTCTCCAATTACATTGGAACTCTTTTGTTCAGATTCTTCTTGTTTACGTTTGATTTCCTCTAACTGTTTTTCTTTTTCTTTTAATTGCTTCTCTAAATCTTCTTTACTTACTTGAGCTAACTTATCTGGCTCACTCTTCTTTGCAGGTGGTGTTGTTACTACAGCTTCTTCTTTCTTTGCAGGTGTCGGTGTTACTACAGCTTCTTCTTTCTTCACAGGTGTCGGTGTTACTACAGCTTCTTCTTTCTTCACAGGTGTCGGTGTTACTACAGCTTCTTCTTTCTTTGCAGG
>CALDSP010000291.1 GCA_937924465.1 uncultured Leptospiraceae bacterium | reverse complement strand
GGTTTTCTTGGTTTTTTTGTTCAAAAATTCCATCAGTAAAAGTAAAAAGTATATCTCCAGAATAAAGTTGAAGTTCTTTATTATCTTCTTCTACTTTTGAATAAGAAAACTTTTCAATTCCAATGAATTCTCCAGCTGTTTCAATAATTTCAATTTCTTTGGTTTTATTTCTAAAAAGAATCATATTAGGATGTTGTCCGTAGTGTTTGATTTTTCCGTTTGCATCTCCTTTAAGAATGACTAGAGAAGCATAATAGGGAAGAATAAACTTTGAAAATATAACTCTTTGTTTTAGATCGCTATTTATACTTTGGTTTACTTCTTTAGGATTTTTGCAGAGATTGATAAAGTAAGCTAAATTTGAAATAAGCATCATGCTAAATAAATGAGAGTTTATATCATGACCCGATGTATCTCCTATTGCAAACCAATAATGGTTTTCTGAATCCCTTGCATGATAATACAGATCCCCTCCTAAATAAGTTACAGGTTTAGATTTACACAAGACTTCATAATTCTCATCTGAAAAATTAGGAGGATAAATAAGTCCATGTGCAAAAAGATTTCTAGATTCAAAATCTTGCCCTTCATCAATATCTAGAAACTGAATTAGATTTTGATAGTGATCGGCTTTTTTTATTTGTTTGTAAGAAATTACATAATAGGCAATAGAGAAAAGAATGGTAAAAATAAGAGAAGCTAAGAAAGGATTTAAATCTAAAATATCAGCTAAATATAAAAAGCATAAAATCAATACAAAAAAACTCAGTAACCAAAGATTTTTATATAATAAACTAATGGTTCGAACATGAGCGGAAGAATGATTAGATTTCATTTTTCTTCTTCAATTAAAAAGTAGCCGTGAGATTGGTATTCTTCATAAACATAAAATCGTAAATATCTATAAAAAATAGAGTTCTCTTCATAAGGAATGGAAACTCCATCTTTAACACCAAAGTTTTTTTCTTCATAACCTGTTTCATATATCATAGGAATCAAAGCTTTTTCTTTTTTCCAAAGATAGTATAAAAGCCTATGTCTTGCGTCAACTACCTTTCGTTCTTTAATTTTAAAATTATTTTCAAAAAATTCATAGTGAATTTGAGTTGTTGTAAGAAGAACCCATGCTCCCTTGTTTTGATAATATCCTTTTGCAAAAATTCGAGTTTCTTTCTCTAAATTTCCTTCTGTCCATTTACTAACATACATACGAGTGAACTGCATTTGAGGAAGCAATAAAATTTCTTCTTTATTTTCATGGAATAAATACCGAGAATTTAAAGGAGCCTTAGAAAAGATCTTCTTGCTATATTTTCCTAGTGGAATTTTCGCACTAGGTAAATCATGGGGGGGAAGTTGTCTATACCATTCTATTTGTGAACTACAACTTATTAAAGGTATTAAAAAAAATAAACAAGACTTTTTCAACATTGCCTAAATAAAAAATATATTTCAAAATTGAAAGTAAATAAAATCTCCTCCTCCATCTCCAAAAATTCCCATAAGCAAAAGCACAATTATGGAGTAAATTGGGATCCAAACGTTTTTCCAAAACTTAGAGAGAATTGGTTTAGAAGAATATTCTATAAAATTAAAAAAAAGAGTTAGCAAAATATAAAAAGCTAATTCTTCGAGTCTATAAAGAAAATTTCCATCTCCTAAGAATATTAGTTGAGTGAAATATTCCCAAAATGCTTGTATGGATTTGTCACCTAACGATCCTGTTCTAAAAAAGATCCCCGAAAAAGAAAAAAGCGTCAGTGTTATGAAGATTTTTAAAATTCGAACATACCACTTAGAAACTAGATTTTGATCTTGCTTTTTATATATGACTCTCTCTATGAGTAGCAAAACTCCAAGATAAAATCCCCATAAAATATAAGAAATATTTGCTCCATGCCAAAATCCACCCAAGGTCATAGTGATTAACATGTTTATGTTACTTCGAAAAAAACCCTTTCTATTCCCTCCTAAAAGAATATAAACATAATCCCTTAGCCAAGTAGAAAGCGTTATGTGCCATCTAGACCACATTTCTGTAAAACTAGCAGACAAAAAGGGTCCTTTAAAGTTTATAGGAATTTCAAAACCTAAAAGTAAAGCAAGTCCTCTAGCTAAGTCGGAATACCCGCTAAAATCACAATACACTTGAGAAGCAAAACCATACATGGACAAGAGTAGAGAAAAATAATTATAATCGGAAGGATTGAGGTAAACAGGAGATATAATACCCCCTATAGTATCTGCTAGTACTACTTTTTTGACTAGTCCTGTAAGAATTAAAAGAACTCCTGCTTTAACAGAGTCTTCTGTGAGAGTGGGAGTGTCAATTTTAGGAAGGAAGTCCTCACTTCGCATAATGGGTCCTGCAATCAGTTGAGGAAAAAAAAGGATAAATAAAAAGTAATCTGTTAAACTTATAAAGCGGTGAATTTTGCCTTGATATGTATCAATTTGTAAAGCGAGAAGCTGAAACGTATAAAAGCTAATAGCTAGAGGTAAAAAAATTTTTATTGAATTAGCAAACTCTTTTACAGAGACAAGTCCAAATATAGTATAAATGCTATTACAAAAAAAATAAAAATATTTAAAAAAGCCTAAGTTAATTAAATTTAAAATCACAATAGTCCAAATGTAAGGCTTTACATTTTCATGACGTTCTTGTTTTAGAAGAATTAATTTAGTAAATGAATAGTTTACAAAAATAACTCCTAAAAAATGAAATGTCATTTCAAAATGATGATAAGCATAAAAAAGAATAGAAGAAGTAATTAAAATAGGTTTTCTAAACTTTTGAGGACTTAGCCAATAAACAATATATGTAACTAAAAATAAAAAAAGAAATGGAATAGAATTAAATAACATTTATTGCCAAAGATACATGAATTTAATTTCTGTATGTTGCTTTAATTTTATAGAGATAGTATCGAGTAAGCTTTCATTTATGGTTTGAGTTTGATAAAAGTTTTTAACTGGTTTTTTATACACTGTATAAGTTACTATTCTGGGAGAGTCATTTCCTATACTTTTTTTATAAGTGGGAAGACTCATAAGGACTTGAGTTGCATCTTCAAAATAACCAATTTTATCAATGAGTCCTTCTTTTAGAGCTTGCTCTGCTGTAAAAATTCGCCCATCTGCAAGTTGTCTTAGCTTGGGTTCGTCTACATGTTTTCGATTATTTTTCACAATTTGAAAAAATCTTTCAAATAAACTGTCTACAATTCCTTGAATGATTTTTTTCTTTTCGGGAGTCATCTCTGCAAAAGGGGAGAGTATATTTTTATTAGCACCTGACATGAATGACTGATCTTTTACTCCAATTTTGTCTAATCCTTCCTTAATATTGATTCCTGTTACAATAACTCCAATGGAACCTGTTACAGTGGTAGGATGAGCTACAATTTTATCGCAAGCCATACTCACGTAATAGCCTCCACTAGCGGCTGTATCCATAAATAAGGCTACAATTGGAATTCCAGTCATTTGCTTAAAAGATAGTAACTCACGATAAAGAACATCACTTGCTGTAACCCCTCCACCGGGTGAATTGACTTTTAAAATTACTCCTTTTATGTTGGGATCCTTGCTTGCCTTTTTGAGTTCTTCTTTTATGCGAGCTGTAAGTGGTTCATCGGTTTCAATTCCAAATGCTCCTGTAGAACGAGAATCTGATATTACTCCTTCTAAGCTAATGAGTAAGATTTTGTCTTTGTCTGTTCCGGATAAAACATATTCGTTTAATTCTAATGACCTTTCTGGCAAATCTAAAAATCTTATACTATTGAAAGCTATACAGTTCTGAAATATAAATAAAAAAAGAAAATTTTTTATCATGTTTTTGAAAAGACTCATAAGTTTACCTCATAATTTTGATTTTAAATGAAATGCAGTATCGGAATAGTAAAGAAGTTCTGTGCTAGAATATTGAGATAGTGTTTGGAGAAAGTTTTCATGAAAGCGAGTAAAATTAGTCCAATTTTTTAACATAGATTTAAAACTAAAAACGGGAACAATGTATTCCCACCGAAGCTCCCCTTTTTTTAAATCGTTTTGAATTTTTTCTAAAAGAGAAATTAATCCATCAAGAGAGTCAACTAAATTTAATTCTAAACTTTTATCTCCAGAAAAAACTTTTCCACCACCGCGAAAATCCATTTCTTTCGAAGAAAATTTTCTATTTTCGCAGACAACATTATAAAAAATAGTTTTGACTCTATCCATTTCTTTGATTAAGAAATTTCTACTTTCTTTAGATAGTTTGCCATATTCTGAAAGTAAGTCTCTTTTCGGATAAAATTCTACTCTGTCTTTTGTGATACCTAATTTTTTATAGAATCCACTTAGTTCAGGCTTTAGAATTATCGTACCAATAGAACCTGTAATGCAGAGAGGATGGGTATAAATTTTTTCGCATCCACAAGCTAAAAAGTATCCTCCTGATGCAGAAATATTTCGCATATAGGCATATACTTTTTTTTCTTGATTGAGTTTTTTAATTTCTTGGTAAATTAAACTAGAAGCAAACGCCGAGCCACCGGGAGAGTCAATTTCTAGAATAACAGCCTCCACACTAGAATCTTTTCGCAGTTCCCTAAGAATTTGAATTACTGGTTGGACATGAATAGAACCTTCTTTCAGTTCTTTTTCCTCTTTCTTTCCTTCCAATATTTCTCCATGTAAAGAGAGAATAGCTATGGTAGGAGATTTTTTTGGAAAGAAACGAAATCGCTTTTTTTGGGCAAAAAAGTTTACAGAACTCAAATTCATGGAGGTGTAACTCTTTTCTTTTTTTTCTCCTTTTTTGGGTTTTTTGTAATCTGCATATTCTAAATTTTCTTGAAATTCTTCTTCCTCTAAAATGCCATGAAAAAAACCAATTTCCAAAAG
>CALDSP010000290.1 GCA_937924465.1 uncultured Leptospiraceae bacterium | reverse complement strand
AAAATATTCTTTTTCATAATAAATTTCTTTAACTTTGGTTAAGTGTGGAATAGACTCTGCTACTTTGCTGTTGTAGATAAGGGCTCTTGCATAATTAAAATGAAAGAGAGCTTCTTGGTTATAAGTTTCAAAAAGAGTATGAGCTAAAACTTTTTCAGAAATTTCTTCTACTTGTTTATAGTGGGTGAGTGCTTTTTGATAATTATTAAGCAAAAAATAATTATTTCCTAAATTTAAATGAATTACTAGTTTGGATCTTTCCTCAATAGAATTTTGAGTAATCTCTAAGGCTTGGGTGTAAATATCTATGTTTTCTTCTAAATATTTTCTGGGAAAAGTTTTTAAGTAAAGAGAGTAAAATATATTTTTATCTTTTTCGTATTCTGGAAATATTTCGTTTTCTTTTCTAATATCAATGTATTGATAAAGCCAACCTAATAACAAATAAGCATCCACAAAATCAGGTTTCGCATAAAGACACCATAAAAGTTCTAGTTCTGCTGTACGAAGTTGTCTTAAAATAGCTTTTTTTCTTGCTTCTGTGAGGGCTCTTTCTTGAATGTAAAATTCTTCTTCTAAAGTCGCTTTACGAATTAAAAAATATGCATAACCATAAACAAAGCCTAAGTCTAAAATATCCTTAGCTTGATTAATGTTATTTAAATAATATTCCTCTAAGGTTGTGATTCCTTCTTTCTCAAATGGAAAAAGGATTTGAATATCTCGAAAGTCCCCAAAAATTCGAAAAATACCTGCTCTAAAAAAAATAGCCAAAGATTCTGTTATATTCCCAACAGGATCGGTTTGCTTAAGAATATTAAGTTTTGTGAATAAAGATTCTAGCTTTTTTTTTCGAACACTTTTTGAATAAGCAAACGCAATATCAATAAGTTTTTTATGATAATAGTTTTTATATCTATTTAATAAAGAACTAATAGGTAATTTATGTTCAATTGCCTTATTCAAAATATCATTGATTTTTAGATAAATTTGGATAGCTTCTTCCCACTCCTCTTTTCCTAAAAATATTTTTGCCTTTGTTTCGAAATTGATAAAGATTTCTTCTAATTCTCTCGCATCAAAAGGAAATCCAGAGAAAGGAGAATACACGGATATAAATTCATACATTTCTCTTTCTGATTTTAGAATTTGATTGGTCCGCTCATAATTATTTACAAGAAGCAAACTAGCTTTTAAAAACATATAAGAGCCTTGGGGCACTTCTGTTTTAATTTTTTCTAGAATTTGGTTGCTTTTTTCAAATTCATCTAGCTCCGAAAAAACTTCTGCAATAGCATATTCAAACAGTGCTTTTAATTTAGGTATTTGTTGGACTTCTTTTTGATTTTTTAAGATAGTTTCAAGGTATTGGATTCTTTTTTTTAAGTCTTTAATTTCTAAAAAATCGGAGTGAAGGTCTTCAAAGATTTTATGAATTACTTCTCCATTTTCTTGGTTATTTACAAGAAGTTCTATATAAGGTTTTGGAATTTTGCTTGTGTCTTTTTCATATAAAATATTTCCCATGTAATATTTTAAATCATCAATTTCGTAGAAATGAGGATATTCTTTTAAGATTTTTTCGTAAACTTCTAAAGTTTTATCAATTTGCTTTTGTTCAAAATAAACCCTCCCAATCCAGTACAATAGAGCTGGAGGAATTTGAGGATGAACGTTTGGAACTTTTTTCATTTCTTCGAAATATTCCCAAAGTTCGAATGAAAGATCCTTTTTAGTGTATTTATTTAATTCATAAAAGGCTAAAGCGTACGAAAAGCCTAACTTCGGATGAAATTTATGAGAAAGCATTTCGTTGTAAATTTCATTTACTTTTTTGAAATTTCCTTCTTCTTTATATTCCTTAGCAAGTTGACGTAAACTTCTAGAAAGTATTATAGGATAAAATGGATCATCATGATAAAACCAACCAATAGAATTGAAAGCAATTTCATGAAAAGCAACACTTCTATCTTTATATTTTTTTACAAATTCATAATGAGAATGAATATCTTTTTGTTTTGGTATCTCTCCTTCAAAAGGAATAAAATAAACGTTGAGTGAATTATACAGAGAGGCTGTAAAAATTATACTTCCATTATTAAAACTAGAATAATTTGCATCGAAAATAGAAAGTTTTCCATCTGTTAAAATATATTTTTTACCTGTTTCTAAATTGAGTTTTACAATAAAAGAATTATCTCTAAGTCCTAGTTGGTTATTATTGTTTGTATCTTTTTGAATAGAGGTATAAATAAGATATTTTCCATCATCGGTTACGTTGGGTGACAAATCTATAAAATTATCATTTGTAATTCTAAGTTCTTCTTTTGTTTCTAAATTGAGCTTGTAGATTTCTCCATTTGGATGATCTTTATAAGAAATATAAAAAATTTCTTTTCCGTTAGGTGCAAAACAAGGAGAGGCTCCTCCCTCTTTAGTGATTTGTGTGATTTCATAATTTTTTTCAGTATCAAGGAGGGCTAAGTTGGTTTTCCCTCGACTAAATCTATCGGTAGCAAAAATAATATAACGTCCGTCTGGGGACCAATTTGGATCTGTGTCTATGAATCTTTGGATTTTTGTTGAGTCAGAGTAATTTGGATTTGTAGGTACAATGAGTTTTTCATTTAATGCTAATCGCTCTCCTTGTAAATATTTTTTTAACCATTCCGAAGGGTTCACATTCATAATTGCAATATCACCTTCAGAATCAAACCTTTCCGTAACAAAGGCAATTTTTTTTCCCGATGGATGAATCGCTGGTTTAGTATCATTAGATGGATGCTTAGTAACAGGAACAATTACGGCAGTTTTTAAATCTCGAAATAAAATGTTAAAGGTTCCTCCATCTTCTCCTGCAAAAAATAAATATCTTCCATCTTTGGTGATTTTTCCAAAAATATTATTTCCTTTTCGAACTGTGAGGGGTACGGGAAGTTCATTATGAAAACCAAAATGAGACTCACTTACTTTAGAATAATCAAAGTTTTCCGAATTGACTGAAATACTTCTATGAAAAAATAAAGAACAGTTTAGGAAGAAAATGAATAGAAATGAAGTAAAGAAGTTCATTCTTTTTGTCTCCATACATTTGGCTTTGTTTCTAGGTATTCTCCGGGTTCTGTTAAATTATAGTAAGAGAGTAGAATTTGGTTTTTTTCTTTTTCAAAATCTTTTAGTTTTAAATTCTTTGTTTTTAAAACTTCTATTTTTTTTTGATAAATCCATTCTCTATTTTGGTTTACAAGATTGACTAACTCTTCTAACTGCGATTGATACTTAAGAAACTCTTCTTTATAAATTGAATTTTTCCAAAGTGGATTGATGCTTAGTTTTCCCGAGAGAGATTCTCCTAAGAATCCTTTTTTTTTGTAAGCTCTGACTTCTCCGGCAAGATAAGATAAAGCTCTGTATTTTGCGAAAACTTCATTTTGGGAAAATTGAGAGTAAAGCTCTTTGTCTAAAATTTCTTTTTCCCAAATTTCTGAACCAGAGGCAGAACTTCTCACAGAAGAGAGAATCCATCCATCTTTTTCAATGTCTTTTCCATCTCCAAGCATTTGTCTTTCTGCGGCAGTAGGAGATTGAGTGAGTGTAATGGGAGGAGGAGTAATGGTGCAATAATTGAAAAGAACAAGGTAAAAAAATATTTTTTTCATAGATTATTATTGATTATAATTTTCTAGCTCTAATTTTGTTCTATTTAAAAAACTAGCAATAGGAACTCTTTCTTGTTTGAGTTCATCATTTTCAAGACCAAGAGCAATTTTATTTAATATGGATTTATTAAATTTCACCTTAGTATAAACAAGTCCCTTTGTCAATTCTATCTCTACACGATTTACGGAATAACTGTTAATAATGTAATCAGTGATTAAATTAGTAGGGCTTACAATGTTGATTGCACTTTTTCCAAAGTCGCTTCCTATTTGAAAAATGGAAAAGGACAAGTCTGTGTTTCCAATTGGATCTGTTAAGTTAGAACCAGAGAAGTTGAGATCTGCTCTTAGTTTTCCATTATCAATTTTATTTTGAGCTCTTTCATCTAAAAGTGGTTTTACGTCTATATCTCGAATTTGCAAAACTCCTGCATACTGCATGTTTTCCGGTGAACCATCTGCAAGGTTAAACAAAATATCTCTTGCAAAAATAACTCCATTTAAGGCATAGATTTTTAAATTGTCTATAGTCAAAAAATTATCTTTAAATTCTATAAATCCAGTCAGTCCTGGAGAATTCTCCGTAGGGGTTATGTAAGAAATCATTTTGTCGGTATGAATTGGATGAGAGCCTTCCACAGAGTAGACTTTAAAATTGCTTGGTTTTGTAAAACCGTAGTTTTGCACAAAATTTTCTTTATTTCCTTGGATGAGTTCTTCATAGTGAACATTTAGCAAATCATAAGATAATGGAATATTCAAATAAAGTCCTTTAATCAAATAACGAGGACAAGGTGGATTTAAACAATTCGATTGAATTTGAATATTTGAGTTTTGACTTTTTATTTCTCCTGTTACGTAACGTCCTTCTATGTTTATATTAAAATCAATATCCCCTTCAAATTGAATTCCTTTTAGCACGTAACGTGGAGTTTCTGATTCTAAAGTAAAACTTCCTTTCAATTCTCCTGTTTTGTCTCCAAAAGGAGGATTAGGGGTAAATGGTTTATAGAATTTGCCAACAAAATTTGCTTTGAGTTTCTTGTTAAATGCGGTTAGCTGAATTTTAGGAATTTTTAAAGTTTCTGATTTATCTTTATATTGGAATAATTCTGTGTCAATTTTTAGATCATTTAATTCTAACGCTGGAAAACTTCCTCCAACATGCATTTCAATATGATCTTGTTCATTTGACTTTTCATACAAAAATTCTCCTTTTATAGATAGTTCATTTCCAAGTCCATTTCTTACAGAAGAAACTGTATTTTTCAGACCAATAGGAACTGTTGGCAGTAAAGAAGTCATATTTCCCTTAAGTTTGAGTCCAGAGATTTTAAGTGAAAGTCCTTTTTTTAAATCTAAATCTACATGAGAAGTAAAGTCTATGGCATTCAAATTGTTTTCATTTTTTAAAGTAAGTTCAAATGGTTCAATTTGCAAATCTTCTAGAGCAAAACCTCCTTTTAAGTCTATAGTACTGTTTATATGCAGAGCTAGGTTTTGTAAACCAGATGTTCCTCGTCCCATTTTATAACGGAGTTTTTGTAAGTATCCTTTTATATCCACATTTAAATAAGAAAGTTTGGAGCCAGTAATTCTAGTTAAAATTTCCATTGTTCCATATGCTTGGTTTGTAAATTTCTCAAGATAAATATTTTTTACGTTGAGTGACAGATCTACTAAATTTTTAGGAATCACTTTCCCTTTTAGAGAGATGGAAATTCCGTTATAAATTAAACTTAAATCATGAAGTTGAAAATTTTCTAAGATAGGTAAAATATCTTCTTCTGTAGATTGTGATTTATCGGAGAGATTGAGTTTGGAATCAAAGTTTAAATTCAAAATGGGAACTTCATGAGAAGTATTTCCAGACTTGTAAGAGAGATTTTGTCCTTTAATTTTTCCTGTAAAGAGCAAGTTATCTATATCTCCTTTGGATTGGATTCCACTGAAAGAAACTATACCCCCGATTTGGAAATGAGAAAGCATTGGAATAGTTTTAAAAAGAGGATTTAAATCACTTAAAATGATTGTAGATTCAGAAACAGAGACTTGAATGTCGGGAGTAGGTGAACTTAGTTTAAGAATTTTAGCATCTATGCTAAGCCATTTATCTTTTTCAAAAATAAAATGAAAGTCTCTGCATTCGAATTCATCTTTATTTTCTTCTAAGAGACATTGAAAACCTATATCAAACTGAAAACTTTTGAGAGATTTTTTAGCTTGAACGATTTGAAGAGAATCTGTAGAGAGTCGCAGTTCGGCTTCTAGATGAGAATTTTCTTTAATAATTTTTTTTAAGATGAGTCTAGCAATCAGTTCTGTGGAGATAGTGTGGTTTTCATCAGAATATTCTACTTTTAAGGATTGTGTTGGATTGAGTGAAATATCTATTGTTTCTAGAATTTGAATTGCTTTTATGTTGAGAGGAATTTTAGAGAATCGCATCGTATTGATAAGTGTATGGAAATTAATGTCTTCTAGTTTAACTTTGGTTTGGATTGTTTTTTCTTGTTGTGTAAAATGAAAATCTAATTCGTCAATATGAAGATTGAAATAGGCTTGAATGGAAATAGGTAAACTGATCTCATTAGAGGACACTTCTTCTGGTGTTTTTTGTTCCTCTTTTTTTTCTTCCCCTTTTGAAATGATAGATTCAAAGTTCCAAATTCCATCTTTTTGTGTAAGATAAATTTTTGGTTTTTCAAGAGCAATTTCAGAAATTTTAATTTTTCCTAATAAGACCCATGGAAGATTGTAAAACAGGGCAATCCGAGAGGCTGTAAAGATAGTATCGTTTCCATTTTGAGGAAGATTTTGAACCTTAAGATTTTGGATTTCTATTCCATAGAATAAAGAAAATTTTTTAAATTCAAACTCTATATTAGCTTGAATATATTTCTTTAAAAAAAATTCACTGAAACGTTGGGCGGTGTAAGGATTAAAAATGAGTTTATAAATAAGAATTAGAACCAAGAGGATTCGAAATATCCAAGAGCGAAAAATGAGAAATTTAAAAAATTTCATAATGAGTTTCAAATCTTCATAGCTAGTGGTTACGATATAAGTTTTCCATAACAAGGAAATTTTTTCAATACAATTATAAATTTTTCAAAAAGGTTTAATTTTTTGAATACAAGAATTTGTAGTAATAACTACGGCTTTTTGAAAAATTAATTGGGCTATGTTCAAGTGGAAGACCTCTGTAAACAAAGCTTGTAGTAACAACTACATCTGTTCGCATGGGGATTGAAGGAAAATTACTTTTAGAATATTTACCTTCTTGTTGAGTTTTGTAGTAACAACAACAAAAGAAAATTTTTTGTGAAAAAAATATTTTTTTGTATTTTTACAGATTTTTAAGAAGTTTTTGCACTCTTCTTTAATGTGAAATACAGTTTTATTTTCAACGAATCCAAACAATCTATTGATTTAAAAAAGAAAAAGAAGACCGTCTCTACTGTTTGGATTCCTAAATGGTTGAATTATGGAGTCAAAAAAGGGATTGCTAATTATGGAAGTATGGAAAAGTACCTAGGAGTTTTACTCAAAAGATATCGATTTCTCTTTTATGGAAATATGATTCCTCCTTCTGAAAACCCAAAGACGGAATATCAAAAGAGAGGGGAGGATTACATAATTCGAAAATTTCGTCCAGAGCTTAGGGATTGGTTGGAACTTGGATTTTGGGCAGATTCTTTAGGTTACTCTAAAGCTTATATGTTTGTGAAACTCATTGAGATTGATGAGCGAAATGAATTTTTTGCAAACTCAAGGCTTTTTCGTTACATGAGCTTTGTTGTTACTACACCCTTTTATGCGAGGGTTCCCCAGTTACGGAAAAGTCTACGTAAAGGAAGAAGTATTTTTGAGAGAGGAATTACATTCTATGATCCACCAGACTAACAATACTTTATGTAATTAGCTCTACTATTTACTACTAAAGTTTGACAAACTCCATTAAAAATTTATTCAAGAATTTAGATTCAAGTATGATAGGTAAGAATCAGTTTCGATAGTTCTGAACCCAAAAGGTTAGGCATATGAGAAAAATTATCGGGGGTAATTTGAATAGAATGAGAAAATAAGTGTTCTGCAAGATAACGAGTTCCCATTCCCACACCAAGCAAAATGTATGATTTATTTGTATTTTTTAGAATAAGTTCTTTTAATTTTCGATTTTCAAAAGAATCTAATTCAGCTTCTAAACTTGCTTTTCCTCTTTGTCCACGAAAATCTGAAATCATAACTAAAATTCTTGTAATAGAGTCTTTACTAAAATAAGAATCAATATTTTCCAAAAGCAAATATTCATACACACTATCTCCCTGCCAATCACTAGCCAGGTTTTGAAAAATTCTATTTTCTATTTCCTCTGTGTATTCTTCTTCCAATTTTTTTAACTGAACTAAATCAATCCAATCTTTCTTATTAAATCTATCAGAATAAGTATAAACAGCAAAATCAATTTTATGATCTGCTAATATCATTGCACTAGAAAGCATAGCAGAGAGTACTACAATTGCATATTCAAAATTAAAAATTCTTCTTGCTTTACAAACTAAAAATACAACTTCTACTCCTTTTAGCTTTTCGTCTTTTTTGTCTATAATGGTTTTATCAAAAACTTTTAGATCTCCTTTTCCATTCGTGAAAGAAATATATTTTCTTGCATCAATTCTTCTACCAATTAAATCGTAATGACGTGTAACGTCTATTTCTGGTTGAAAAAGTTTTTCTAAATTGAGTTCTGTATCTTCTAACTCTTTTCCGAAGACATCTAAAAATTCTTTTTTAGTTACTACCATTGAGTAAGACCAAAGGATTTTTCGTTTTGCAAGAAATTGTTTGTAAAGTTCTTCAGTTCTATATCCCCAAGCTCCTCCTCCACCAGCTGGCTCTCCTTGTCCCATATTTCCCCTTGTTTCACTACCATACCAAGCATCGGCTCCTTCTTTTTGGTTGCCACCTGTTTCGGGAGTGTTAATTTCAATCCCTTTTTTTAAAGGATTTCCACTCATTTGGAGTTTAGCTTTTCCTGTATTAGGATCTCTATAGTGTAGTGCAGGATCCCACCATTTTGTTTTGTCTATATTACTTGAGATGGTAAAAGTTTTTTTTTTCTCCTCAATGGCTTCAAAGATTTCTAAGTTAAGTTCACCTGTTCTAATTGCATTTTCAAGTATGCGCGTAACGTCAAATCTTTCTTTAGAGTCGTAAATTTGATTGATATAGGAAATTTTTGCACCTCTTAAGGCTATTTCTTGAACGTTAGGTGAATTATATTTTAAAATATGTTTTGCCCAATTGATAAGATTAGTAGTTCCAAAAATATAAGGACTAAGGTTTGCGGAACCTATGACCCTTCTTTGAGAAAGCTCACGAATCTTTATATGGAAACTTACCATAATTTCTGTAAGTTTAGATTTTGGTAAATAAAACTCAACTAGTTCAGCAAGAGAATGATTCTCTGTAATTTGTGGAAATAGAATAGAAGTAAACCGATTTCGAAAAGCTCTAGAAATAGTAGAAGTAGACTTACTTTTTCGAAAGCCTTTGAAAGCAAAGATTATAGAATTTTCTTTTAAAGTCATAGGTGAGGTTTCCCCACTCTCTGGAGGAAGTAAAATAGCGCGGGCATCATCTGTGAGCATATTTAATTTTTCTACTAGTTCTGCACCTGCTGCTTCTAAAGATGTAATAACTATATTTTCACCATTTCGAATTCCTCTTGTTAAAGGACCGTCTATCCATGCAATTTCTTTTTTTTGGATTGGTTTTAATGCTCCTAAAATATCAGAAGTGTGAATGCCCTTACAGAGGTTTACGAATTCCACTTTATTTCCGTTTAATTGAGTGATTAAATTCACTAGAAAAAGAGGATCATCCTCTTCGGAATATTCAATGAGAATATTTTCTTTCATTTCAATACATGTTGAAATTTTTTCTATAAAGCTTAAAATTTCTTTTGTAAGTGGGGTTTGAGAAAGTAAATTTTTTACAAGTTCGGGATTTTGAATTGAAATTTTCTTTTCATTGCAATAGAAAGCATTTTCGTTTATAAAAAGTTTTATTTCTTGAGGTTTATAATTTTTGGCAAAAGAAATTTCCGAACAAATTAAATCCCATTGTAGATTTCTATCTTCTTCGCTTCGAAAACAGTCTACATAAATATCTTTTAAGTGAGAGCAAATAACAGAACTATCGTTCGCGTTATAGTGAGAGAGTCTTGCACAAACTTTTTTTAGAGTGCGTATATTGAAATGATATTTTTCTAAATCTGATTTTCCTAGCTTTCCAGTTAAAATTCTTTGTTCTGTTTCAAGCGTTATGCGAATAATTGCTTTTATGAGAGACTCTACTAATTCTGGAAATAATTTTTTTAATATAAAATAAATTTCTTCAGGAGGGTAGGGATCCACATAAATGACTGCAAAGTTTTTTGTAATTTCATAAGGTAAGGTTTTTCTTCCTTCAAAGCCTTCCGATGGATTTTGGGTAGCAATAAAATGAAATCCCTCTTTTGCTAAAATTTTATGTCCATCTCCTTCATAAAGTTCTAAATAATTAGATTCATAAATTGTTGCGAAACGTTTTAGTACACTTGTAGAAGCTAAATTCATTTCATCTGCAACAAAACAAGCTCCTTCTTCCATAGCTTGAATGATTGGACC
>CALDSP010000289.1 GCA_937924465.1 uncultured Leptospiraceae bacterium | reverse complement strand
TTCATTGGAATCTTCATGAAAAATTGCTTGATGAAAACAAAGTCCGTTGCAATTTAAAAATTCTTCAACTTTATATCCACATAGCTTTTCTAAATAAGGACTTATATAAGTCAACTGCCAATCATTGTTATATGTATACCGATAAACTACTCCTGTTATACTTGTTACTAAGGTTTCAAACTTTTCTTTGCTTTCCCTTAAAACTCTTTCCTTTTCAACTTTTTCAGAAATATCCTCAATAATAGACCAAATTCTTTTTTTCCCAAAAATATCTTCTACTAAGATTCCATTGAGTAATACTGGATAACGAGTTCCGTCTTTACGAATATATTCTTTTTGATAAGGACCATAGCTTCCCTTTGTTTGCAAGTCTTGTAGGGCTTGTTTTTCTTCTGGCATATACTCTTGGGGAGTTATATCAAAATAACTAAGCGACAAAAACTCTTCTTTTGTGTAACCTGTTGGTTCAACTACTTTATGATTTACATCTAGAAAGATTCCAGTTTCAAAGTCGTTGAGTGCTATTCCTATGGGGCTTAAATCAAAAAAAGATTTTAAAAGTTTGTTGATGTAAAGATTTTCTTTTTCTTTAGTAATATCTTGAATACAACCAATTAATTTTTTACTTCCACTTTTATCTATATGAGAATTTACAGTAATTCTTACATACTTAGAATTGCCTTTCGCTGTAATAAAGCGAGTATCGAACTGACTTGGTTGGTTAGTTTCTAAGGTATTTTGTACATTTTTAGTTATGAGTTCCCTATCATCTGGGTGATAAAACTCAATTCCATTTTGCAAGTTGTGTGCAAAATTATGATCAACTTCATGAATAGCATAAACTTCATTTGTCCAATAAGTCTTACCTGTTTCTAAGTCTAATTCCCAAGCTCCTATTTTGCTTAATTTTTGAGTCTCATTGAATAACAAATTTGTTTTTTTATAACTTTCATTTAAATCTAAGAGCTCTCTGCGTGTTTTATGAAGATTGATTAGAGCAATCACTTGTTTTGCAAGAAGTTTTAACTGTTCAATTTGTAAAGGAGAGAGTTGTTTAGGCTCAAAATCCATAACGCATAACATTCCAAGGGAGATTTTCTCTTTTGTAATTAAAGGAATGCTTGCATAAAACTTAATTCCATTTTCTTTATCAGTAACATAAGGATTATCAAAAAACCTTTCATCTTTGGAGGCATCTTCTACAACAAAAGGGGAATCAGGTGTATTTATAGCATGAGCGCAAAAAGAATATTCTCTTGGAGCTTGTTTTAAATTGGTTCCATATTTTGATTTATACCAAACTATATCTTTGGAAACGATCGTAATAAGGGATATTTTAGTATTGCAGATAGAAGCAGCTAATTTTGTGAGATTGTCAAAATTCTCTTCTTCTTCAGTATATAAAATTTGATATTTTTCAATTTCTTGAAGTCTTTCGTTTTCATTTTCTGGAATTTCAGGATATATCATAAATAAAATACCTTTTAAAATTTTTAAGAAAGTCCACAGTAAACTTTCTGAATTTTACTTCGATTTACTCCTAGGGCTTTGTCGAAATGTGTAAGTTTTGTTCCCTTTAAAGAAATGTTTTTATCTTGTATTTTTTCAATTATATTTTTATCAAGGCTAACTTCTTTTTCTACTATCCAAGTCATGGCTGGTTTTACAAAAATATTAAAACCAAAATTACCTGTAAGTTTATATTTCATAAATGTATAGACAAAAATACGAGTAATGTTTTCATTTACAGGAACAAAAAAAACATAAATTCTCAATTTATCGTATCGTTCACTTTTGTTTTTTGAATCTAACCAATATTGGTTGTACACACAGTAGATAGGGGAAAAATAAGTGATCCAATCATCAATGAAAACATCATTTTTTTGAAGTTTTAAAAAATAGCGAATTATCCAAGGGATAGGTTTTTGTTTACCTTCATTGTAAAGCTGAACAGAGATTTCTGTTGTTGTGAGTTGAACATTAACGTTAGGTAGTTCGTTTTCTCCGTAACCTAAAAAAGCATGAACACTGGAAGTATGTTCCGTTTCCGTAAAATTATCTAACACAATTTCTAAAGGAGCTTGAATGATATTTTCTTGAAAGTGAATTTTTTTATAGTCTTGTAGTTCAAATTTTGGGAATTCTGTTTTTGCATTTGGTTTTCGAATCCATATTGTTTCGTATTCTTCTTTTACTTCAAAGTGCAAGTTATGAGAGACTTCTTTTTTCGTAGATGGTTGATAGCATTTTCCATTATCAAAAATTCTCCAACCATGGTAAGGGCAAACAATTCCATCTTCCAAAATTTTTCCTTCACTCAATCTCATTCTTCTATGGGGACATTGGTTTTTAAATACATGCGCTTGATTGTATTTGTCTCTGAAGGCAACTACTTCTTCAGAAAGTATTGAAATTGGAATGGGTTTTTTTCCAAGTTTTTTTGATAAAATTAAAGGATGCCAATGATTCCATTCAAATTTTTCCATTTATTTTCTCCTTTGTATTTCTTGTAAAATATTTTTAGCTTCAACACCAATGTATCTTAAGAAACCTGAAACGTGGTTAGTAAATCCAAGAAAATATAGTCCCTTTTGGCATTCTTTTCCTCGAATTTTAGGATATCCTTTTTCTGTGAAAATATCTTCATTTGGAAAAAATTTTTTTAAATTAGATTGAAATCCTGTGCATAATAAAATTGCATCGAAATTCTCTTTTTGATTATTTACAAATTCAACTCCGTGCGAATCAAATTTCTTTATTCCGGGAAAAACCCTTAGTTTTTTTTCTCGAATCAATTGAACGGTACCAATGTCTACTAAAGGAATTTTTTCCATTTCTGCTACTTGTCTTACAGATCCATAGCTTGGTGTTTGAATTCCAAATTCACTTAAGTCATAAGTTGTTAAATAAAGTAAAAATTGACTAATCCCATCTGCAATTTTTAAAGGTAGTTGACTTAATAAAAATGCCATTATCTGCATGGGAATTCCAAATAATTCTCTAGGAACAACTCGAAGAGGGCTTCTTACACAAATCGAAGTATTTACTCCATTTTCAATTAGATCTATAGCTAGTTCACCCCCTGTATTTCCAATTCCAACAATGAGAACTTTTTTACCAATAAAAGGCTTAGCATTTCTGTAATTTTTACTATGTAAAATTTCTCCTTGGAAGGTATTTTCATTTTCCCAGTGTGGAATGTACGGAGTATGATTGTATCCTGTACAAATGATTAAATTTTTTACTAAATATTTTTCCTTGTTTGTTGTAACTTCCCATTTTGTGTTAGAGTTTTTTTTGGCTTCCAATAGTTCTTCTTGAAAAGCAGGTTGAATTTGAAATGTTTTTGCATAATCCTCCATATACTCTATGAATAAATTTTTTGGCACGTAACGTGGATAATCTTTGGGATAAGGCACTAAAGGCAAATGAGAAAGAGATTTTATAGTATGTAAATGAAGACGATCATAATGGGTTCGCCAAGCGGCTCCTACAGAATTTTCTTTTTCAATGATTTTATATGGGATATGATGTTTACTTAAAAGAGCACTAATAGCAAGTCCTGCAGGTCCTGCTCCAACAACTAAGTTTTCAACTTCCATCATAACTTAACTCCACTGGTGTAGGAAAAATTAATGTAAAAGGTGAAACATTGATGCAGGGAAATCGTAGTTTAGAGATTTCCAAGAGATTTGGAAAAATCTCTCCTTCTACTTCTAATTTTTTTAAACTAGAAAGATATCCGACTCCATGTCCCACAAAAGAGGTTTGTAAATATTTTTCAGAGGATTTTTGTAAAAGTGAAATTGGGTAAATGGCTGTAGTAACAGGAAATGGAAAAAAATATTTTTTGATTTGAAATGAAATTTTTCCTGTTTCATTTGTTATAACTATATTATAAAGGTTTTTATTTTTTTTCCATTCAAAATGAGCAAGTTCTTTTGGAATTCCCCAATTTTTAAATCCTTCTCTTACGGAAACTTCAGAAGAAACATAAATTTTTGTTATACTTTTGTGATTTCGACTATTTTTAGAAAAATTTCCCGGAATAAAAAGTAATTCATAGTAAGGACCTACATTGGAAGACTCATAATTTACCAGCATAATGGCTCCTAAACCACCTCTATACTGTAGATCGTTTGCGTTAGTTAACCATTTTTGTATTATTTTTTGATTTGGCAGAAAAGGAAAAATAAACCCTTCTCCAGTTAAATCCCAAGGAGGAGGGTAACTTATATTTTGCATAGTTTAACCTTTTTTAAAGTCTATATAAAACTAATCTTTGTTAAGATAGTTAAAATCGTAAAATAAAAAAATATAGGAAACTTCTAAAAATTGAATAATTGATTCTATTTTAAGTTTAAATGTTTTCAATTCCTTTGTTAAGTAATATATTAGAATTTCCACTTGAGAAACTAAAAAAGCTTCAAAACTTGGAGATATATGTTAGAATCCAAGAAAATTCCTCCTCTAGATGAGGAAGAAATTGCTTACTTTTATAGCTTACTTCAAGAAGAGCTTACAAATTATGATTGTGGAACCTTGTGTAAAGATCAAAATGGGGGAATACCTTTTTGTTGTTCAGTAGAAAATGCTGTGCCATTTTTGTATAGAGCGGAATTTTCTTTCCTAAAAAAAAGAACCGATTTATGGAAGGTTTGGAATCCTAAAACTAAAAATGAAATAAAACTTCAAAAATCTCACGAAGACGAGCACACTGTATTTTGTGAATGCAAAGGAGTTGCCTTTTGCGAAAGGGAGAATCGTTCTATTAGTTGTAGAACTTTTCCTTTAGAGCCTTATATTGATAAAAGGGGAGTTTTTGTAGGGCTTGTTTTTATGAGAGAGTTTAAACATGGTTGTCCTTTAACACAGAGAACAAAAGACATTCGTCAAGAATTTATTGATACAAATTTTTTATTTTGGGAAAAACTAATGCTTAGAAAACCAAACGAATATGAAACGTATCGTCGTTCTTCTATTGCTTATAGAAGATATAGAACCAAAACTAAAGAAGAGTTTCCTATTTTTTTTCCATCTCACTTGAAAGGTAAAGAGTATTTAAAAAAGTATCTTTAATGGATAAATTTATAGATGAAGTAATTATCCAAGTCATAGCAGGACACGGGGGAGCAGGTGCTGTTTCTTTTCGTCATGAAAAATATGTAG
>CALDSP010000288.1 GCA_937924465.1 uncultured Leptospiraceae bacterium | reverse complement strand
TGAAGTATGAATTTATTCTTAATGAACAAAAACAAAGCTTAAAAATTAAGCAAAAGCGAAAGACTGTCTCTACTCTTAGAATTCCCTCTTGGTTAAATCCTACTATGAAAAGGGGAATTCAAAGATATAATGGTTTAGAAAAATATTTAAATACATTATTAAAACGTTATCGGTTTCTTTTATACTCTAACTACTTTCGGCCTTCTGAAAACCCTAAAACAGAGTATCAAAAAAGAGGACAAGCTTACCTTACGTTTAAATTTCGTCCAGAAAATAGGGATTGGTTGGAACTCAAAATGTGGGGAGATGCTTTAGGGATTTCTGCGACGTACATGTTCGTGCAATTGCTAGAAATTGAAAAAGAAAATGCTTCTGTCGTAAATGAGAAATCTTTCCGAACCTATAGCACTGTTCTTGCTACATCTTATTATGCAAGAATTCCCCAATTACACAAAGTTTTACGTAAAGGAAGAAGTATTTTAGAACGATGGATTACGTTTTACGACCCTCCAGAATAATACAAAAAATTCCCTCAATAAGTTACAAAACTTGTGCTTAAAAACACTACTACTTTTTCATAACTTATAATATATAAAATAACCTTTCTCTAAACTTCTCACTTTGTTTGTTTACAACATTTTTTAAAATTGTCAAGAAACTGGAATCAAACTCTACCTATCTTATAGAAAACTGAGACATAATTTCCTAGATAGAAGAATTTGATTTATCATTGCAAATTCTTTCTATGACCAAGATTTTGGTATAAGTGTGAAAGTTAGAGTCTCTGAAATCAAAGTAAAAGAAAGAATTCGTAAAGACTTAGGAGATATTAAATCTCTTGCTGAATCTATTCAAAAATATGGACTTCTCCAACCTATTTTAATTGATTTAAATTACAATTTAATTTCTGGCTATAGACGTTATTTAGCTATTCGTTCTTTGGGATGGGAGTTTATTGAAGTAAAAATTATCGATTTAAACACAGAGAAAGATCGTTATTTATTGGAACTAGAAGAAAATAAACACAGGTTAAATTTTTCAGAACAAGAGATTCAGCTTTCTACGGAAATTATGCAACGATATTCAGAAAATAGTTTTTTTTATACTTTAAAAAAAATTTGGAATCAAATATGGGAGAAAGCAAATGAACCTTAAAGAGTATTTTCAAATTTCACTAAAAAAACCTGAATTAGGAGAAGAAGAAAAAAAAAATTATGAACGAAGCTTAGCTCTAAAGCAAAACTTTGATAAAATTTACTCTCGTTTAGAAACTATTGAAATTTGCAACGGGAATTCTAAATATGAGGACTCACTCATTCTATCTGGCTATCTCATTTTAGATATTGCAAATACTTTAGCAGAATTTTTTGAGATTTCCAAAATATCTTCTCACAAAGAATTAGAAAATTTAAAAGATAAGTTCCCAAGTGAAATCCAAACAGAATTTAATACTTTACTTAAAATAGATTTAAACTCCTCTAATGAAGAAAACGTTACGCGAATAGAAGAAGATTTAAACAGAGTCATAAATAAACTCGAAAAAATTCTCAATAAAAGTTTCAAACAAAAAATTGAAAACCCTCTAGAAAATTATTATTTCCGTTTAAAAGTACAAGGAATTGTTTTTACTATTCTAGTAATTTTTGGACTTTACAAAGGAATAATTTATTATTTAAATAACAAGCCACTCAATCCTAGCTTACTTAGTTTTGAAGTGAGTTCATCCACAGAACGTCAAGTCCATGAAGGATCTAAGAACTATCATCTATTTACTAGAGATTACTCCCCAAGTGCCCAATGGCAACAATTTAGCTTTGAGATGGAAAAAGAAATTCCTCTCCACATAGCAAGGCTCATACCTATCCGAAGTAGTGGAGCTAGGTTCCAACTAAGAAACTTTAAAATAACTAACTCCAAACAAGAAGTAACTTTTGAAGATTCTCTTAAAGTTACGGACAAATTGATCCAAGAAGCTGGAAAAAGATTTTTTTTAGATGGAGTAAAACCCGGTCGTTTCAAAGTAGGATTTTATTCAGAGTTAGAAACTCTCAATGATAACCCTAACCTTTACTTTCTATGGGAACGACCTGTTCTAGCAAAAAAGATTGAATTTGAAATAAGAATGGTCCGTTCCACAAAAAAATTTAATGACTAAAACAACAAAACTCTATCTTAAGTTAATCCGTCCCCATCAATGGATAAAAAACTTTATCCTTTTTGCGGGACTTATATTTGGAAAAAAATTTACTAACCTAGAAGCTGTACTTCAATCTATTTATGGATTTGTTTTATTTTCTTTCATTGCTAGCTGTCAATATGTAATCAATGATTATCTAGACAAAGAAGAAGATGCCAAACATCCTGAAAAAAAACACCGTCCTTTTGCTAGCGGAGCAATAGAACCAACAAAAACTTTAGTCTTTACAACTATACTTTTCTGTATAAGTATGATTTTATCTTACATATTGAATCCTTACTTTTTTGGTTTGGTTGGATTTTATTTTGTTTTTAATATCATTTATAGTGTTTATTTAAAACATACTGTTATTTTAGATGTTATGGCAATTAGCGTAGGTTTTGTAATTCGTGCAATAGCTGGGGCTTTAATTGTAAATGTAGACTTTTCTAATTGGTTACTTTTATGTACTTTTATGTTATCGCTATATTGGGGCTTTGGAAAACGAAGAGGAGAATTAATTTTACTAAAAGATGGAGCAACTCATCACAGAAAAATTTTGCAAGAGTATTCTGTTGTTTATTTAGATTTAATGCTTGGAATTACAGCGGCTCTTACCCTCGTAAGTTACATCATGTATACAGTAAGCCCAATTACAATTA
>CALDSP010000287.1 GCA_937924465.1 uncultured Leptospiraceae bacterium | reverse complement strand
ATAAAATTTTATTTTTAAAACCACTTATATTTCTTCTAATTAAGAAAATATTTATACTTATAAAATAGAAACACTATAAGTTTTATGATAATATATTAAAGTTAATAATGAAATTATATTTGCTATTTTTCATAAGTTAGAAAACTTTAGAGTAAAAGCAATAAGTTCCTATTAAATATATTATTCAAATCTTTGTAACTTGAGATGATTTTTTTTATTTTTTTCATTGTAATTTCTTATCTTTTTGCTGAAACCAGACCTCCTTTGCTCATTCCTCCTTTAACTCCCTATAATTTTTTTGATTATACCAATCAAAACTCAAAAAAACCTAAAATTCCAACTTCTTGGGGTGGAAACTCTCTCACTCAAGAAACAAAAACTTTTCAGGGTATTCCCTTTACTACCTTTTCTTTAGAAGGAGGAGCTTGGATATATCATAAAAAAGTAAAACTTTCTGCCTTCTCTATTGAAGTTATAGGAGAAGATGCTCTTATGGGTTTCCTAAAAGGAGGAGTAAAGGTAGAAGACAAAGAAAATAACATTTTGTTTACTGCTCAAAAAGCGACTTATAATAAATTTGAAGAAACCATATTTCTCGAAGGAAGACCTGTATTGTATTATTTGGGTGCAAACAATAAGAAAACTAAAATTACTGCTCCCATTATAAAACGTTACATGACAGAAAACAAAGTTGTGTTACAAGGAAAAGTAGTTATGGAAGATGGAGATTATACTATCATATCTACAAATGGAACTTATTATGAAAAAGAAAATGAATTTGTACTAGAAGACTTTCCTTTAATTTTTGGAAAACAAATTTTTATTACAGGAGAAAGAGCAGTTTACAATAATGTTTTAAAAATAACAAAAGTTCAGAACAAGGTTTTGATTGTTCAACTTTCTCATGAGACAAAATCTGTCAATACAGAAAATGAGTTTGAATCTTCAAAAAGTTTGAAAAATATTTCTAAAAAAGAAGTTGAAGAAAAAGAAAGAGTCACTACTTTATTTAATGCAGATATGTTAGAATATCAACTCAAAACAGAAAATTTAAACTCTCAAATTCAACTCACTGGAAATGTCAATATTTATCATCAAGCATACCATTACTCTGGAAATAGTATAAGAGCTTATGGAGAAAACTTTCAAAATTTAGATACAAAAGAAGAGTTTTCCTTTATAGATAAAATAAACAATTTCAAATTATTAGGAAATTCTTTTGAGCACTTGGAAAGTGAAAGTTATTCTCATGTAACAAATGAACCTAAATTAGAATTTTTAGATTCAGAGCAAAAAACAAAAGCTATCTTAACAGCTTACGAAATTGAAAGATTTGCCGACAGAAAAGAAATTGTTGCAAGAGGAAACGTAATCATTCAGTCGGAAGATGCAATTGCAAGAGGACAATATGCTACTTATTATGAAGAAAGTAAAAAAATTATTTTAGAAGGAAATCCAAGTTTAGAAAGACAAGGAAGCAAAGTTTCTTGTGGTAAAGTTATTTTATTTCCCAATTCTAACCAAATTATTTTATCTGAAGGAATTCATTCAAAGGGAAAACCTTGACTAAAACTTTTAAAATGCAGAACTTAGTGAAAATCTATAACAAACGAAGAGTTGTAGATGGAGTAAGTTTTGAAATTAGCAAAGGTGAAATTATAGGTCTTTTGGGTCCAAATGGAGCAGGTAAAACGACTTCTTTTTATATGTCTGTTGGATTTGTAAGACCAGACGAAGGCCAAATTTT
Organism: uncultured Leptospiraceae bacterium; assembly: GCA_937924465.1. Taxonomy (GTDB): domain Bacteria; phylum Spirochaetota; class Leptospiria; order Leptospirales; family Leptospiraceae; genus CALDSP01. The sequence continues at coordinate 1,871 of CALDSP010000287.1, read as the reverse complement.
TATCAATGAGGAGGAAGTAACTCATGAACCAATGTATAAAAGAGCAAGAAAAGGAATCGGTTACCTTGCTCAAGAAGCTTCTATTTTTCGTAAACTTACTGTAGCTGAGAATATTGAGGCTGTTTTAGAAACTATGAACCTATCTCGTAAAGAAATTGTGGAAAGAAGAGATGCTTTAATGCTTGAACTTCAAATTACACGTGTAGCAAATCAAAAAGGATACACTCTTTCTGGAGGTGAGAGAAGACGTTGTGAAATAGCCAGAGCTCTTGCAACAAATCCCGATTTTATTTTACTTGATGAACCTTTTGCAGGAGTGGATCCTATAGCTGTAAAAGATATCCAAACTGTAATTCGTTCTTTAAAAGAGAGGGGACTTGGAATTTTAATTACGGATCACAACGTTAGAGAAACTTTAAAGATTACCGATCGAGCTTATATTATGTATAGTGGAAGAATTTTAATTTCAGGAAAAGCAGAAGACTTAGTCAATGATCCAGAAACAAGAAGAATTTATCTAGGAGAGGATTTTAGTTTATAATGAAACTAATTCAAAATCTAAACCTAAGGCAAACTCAAAAACTTGTTATGACTCAAGAGTTAAAAAATTCTATTGAGCTATTAACTCTCTCAACAGTTGATCTTGCTGCTAGAATTCAACAAGAATTGATTGAAAATCCCTTATTAGAAGAGGTTACTAATCCAGAAAAATCAGAATTAGATTTTTCTTTTGATAGAAAACAAAAAGAAATTCAAGAATTTTTTTCAAAGACTGATAATCAATATTTGGATACATATTCTTTTGAATTTGATAGAAAGAATAGAAGTTTAGATAATGAGGCAGCAAATCGCTTTCAAAAATTAATTGAATCAAAATCAAAATCTCAATCTCTTTCTGAATACTTACTCGAACAGTTGAGGTTATTTTATTTAACCCGAGAAGAATTTAAAACAGCAGAAATTTTAATTTCTATGATTGATAAAAATGGGTTTATTCCTAAAAAGACAGAAGAAATTGCTAATGAACTTAAAAAAAACGTACATCACATTAAAAAAGTTTTAAAGTACATTCATCAACTTGATCCAATAGGAATTGGTGCTCGGGATTTTAAACATAGTTTATTTATTCAATCTAAAATTTTATATCCTGAAGATCATCAACTACATAAACTTATAAAATTTCATTTAAAAGATTTAGAAAAACTTGATTATAAAAAAATTTCTAAACAAATAAATTTAGAAGAAAATGAAATCATTCAACTTTCCAGAAAAATTACTACTCTTCAACCTTTTCCTGCAGCAAGTTTTTCTGTAGAAAAACCACAGTATATTATTCCTGATGCTATTATTATTCAAATAGAAGGGGAATTTATTGTTGTATTAAATGATGAATGGGTTCCCAAAATTTCTATCAATAAAGACTACAAAAATCTTTTATTTAAATCTAAATCTGCTGATGAAAAAAATTATTTTGATTCAAAAATCAATTCTGCTAAGTGGCTTATTCGTTCTATCAATCAAAGGCGCTATACTTTACTGAAAGTTTTAAATTGTATTGTAGAATCTCAAATTGATTTTTTTCGACTTGGAGTTAATTATTTAAAACCTCTTACGTTACGTGACATTGCTGAAAAATTAGATATCCATGAATCTACAATTTCAAGAATTACTAGTAATAAATACGTTCAAACAAACTGGGGGGTTTTAGAGTTAAAATGGTTCTTTTCTTCTGGACTTCGTACTCAAGATGGAGAAAGAGAATCTTCTAAAAAAATTCAAGAAATTTTAAAAAATTTTATCAAAACAGAAGATCCTGAAGATCCCCTCTCTGATCAAGAAATTGTAGAACTTATGCAAAAACAAGGAATTGA
>CALDSP010000286.1 GCA_937924465.1 uncultured Leptospiraceae bacterium | reverse complement strand
AATTCTGACATTAAATGAAAATTCTAAAAAAATTGCAGCAGGAGACTTTGATGTTCGCATTCAAATCAAACAAAAAGATGAATTGGGAGAACTTGCAAATACTTTTAATTTCATGGCAAAAAGTTTAAAAGAAAGCTTTCTAAAAATTAAAGAATACAATGAACTTTTAGAAGAAAAAGTAAAACAAAGAACGCAAGAGCTATCCGAAACCTTAGAGAAAGTCCAAGAGCTGAAAAAACAACAAGATGGAGATTATTTTTTAACCTCACTTTTATTAAATCCTCTTATGCAAAACAGGACTAAAAGTGAAAAGGTGAGTATTAAATTTTTTATTGACCAAAAGAAAAAGTTTAGTTTTAAAAATAAAGAGCATTCCATTGGAGGGGATGTATGTATATCGGGAGACCTTCGATTAAAAGGGAAAAGATACTGCATGTTTTTTAATGGAGATGCGATGGGGAAATCCATGCAAGGAGCAGGTGGAGTTTTAGTGATTGGTTCAATAGTAAACTCTATTATGGCTCGGTCTGCATCAAATAAAAGAAATTTAGACATGACAGCAGAGGAGTGGCTTTTAGAAACTTTTTATGAAATGAATAGGGTAATGGAAGCCTTTGATGGAAGTATGTTTGTATCTTGCATTATGGGTCTTGTTTCTGAAGAAACCGGTAAGATGGTGTATTTTAATGCGGAGCATCCTTTTACAATTTTATATAGAGATGGAAAAGCTAGTTTTATAGAAAATGTAATTAGTGCTCATAAAATAGGTCTTAGAGATAATAATGTTGAACTTTTCCATTTTAAATTACAACCAGGAGATGTTGTGATTTGTGGTTCTGATGGAAAGGACGATTTAATTATAGGGCAAGAAGATGGAATTCGACAAATCAACGAAAATGAAACTTTAATCTTAAGTTTTGTAGAAAAAGCGAAGGCAGATCTAAGTGAAATTTATAATTCTCTTAAAGAGTATGGAGAATTTTCAGATGATATTTCCTTAGTTAGAGTGGGATACAAAGAAGAGGAAGCAAATCAACTGGAAGATGAATCATCACAGATAGAGTTTTTAAACAATGAAATTGTTAATCTAATAAAAACAAATAAATATGAAGAAGCTTTAGTAAAACTGGAAACCTATCCTTATGATAATCTTTATAAAAATTATTATACTGCTTTATGTTATAGTCGCATGAATAAAAATAAGGAAGCAATTGAATTACTAGAAAGAGTTTTACAAGATTTTAAAAATCATGTAAAAACAATTCGCCTTTTAGGTTCTACTTATCTTAAATTAGGAAATCGAAAAGAAGCAAAAAAATATTTTATGAAGTATTTAAATTTAAAACCTGATGATACAAAAGTTTTAGAATTATATAAGAAACTTTAATGATTGTCTAAAATAATAACAGGTTCTGCTTTCGGAAAACTATCTAATTGATTTAACAAATCGGAAATCTTACCCCGAAATTGAATTTCGCTGTCCATTGTTAAATTTAAAGCAAGAAAAATTTTTTTATCTTTTGAAACTAGTTGGGCTAAATCATAAATCACTGACTTATAACGATAGGGTGTTTCGTACCAAACTAAAGTGTGTTTATATTGCAATTGTTTTTGTAAAATTTTTTTTCTTTCATTTTTATCACGAGGAAGAAATCCAAAAAATGTAAAAGGAGAAATCTCAAATCCACTTAAGACTAAGGCAGTCAGAAATGCGTTTGCTCCGGGAATGGCTTTTATTATGAAATTATTTTGAATACACTTATTTAAAAGAACATGTCCGGGGTCTTCTACAAGAGGCGTACCTGCATCGGAGATTAAACTGACTTGATGTAGGCTTTGGATTTTTTGAAATAAGTTTTGAATTTCATTTTCTGTTGTATGTTCATTTAAGATTGCAAAATCTTTTTGAATTTGATAATACTTTAAAAATTTAGAAGTTGTCTTCCATTCCTCACCTATAATAAGATCGGAACTTTTTAAAACTTCTAAAGCTCGTAAACTAATGTCTTGCAAATTACCAATTGGAATAGAAACTAAACAAAGAGTCGTCACGTGAAAATGCTTTGGATTAAGAATCCTTTTGCTTTACAATTAGAAATAAATTCGGGATAACGTCCTCTATCTAAAACTATGGAAAGTTTACTGGCACTAAGCATAGCAAGATCATTTATAGAATCTCCAATCGCTAAGTCTGGTAATTTTCCAAAGTGATTTTGAATTGCTTTTACTTTTCCTTCTCCATAAGTATAAGGTTCAATAATTTTACTGGTTGTATAACCATTTTTTAGTTCAAGCTTCATTCCCAATATTTCTTGTGGAGTTAGGTTGAAATTTTGAATGACTGCCTCAATTGCCCAACTTGGAGATGCAGTAACGACCATAATTTTCCACTTGTTTTCTTTTAGAAGTTCTATGAGTTTTAATAATGCAGAATAAACAGCAATCCGTTTTTGTTCTATAGACCTTTTCCAAACAAAATTTGTATATTTTAAAAAATCATCTTTCTTCCAACCAGAGAATAAAAAAGAAGACCACCTGTAAGCACTTTCCATTCCCTCTGAACGAATTTTATTTTCATATTCATCCCAAACAAGTTCTGCTAATTTAGGAGTGTCTTTAGAATAAAAAGCTTCTTGAATCGCTTGTGAGTCTTGGAAAAATTTGGAGAGATCTTCTTGGACGTTTCTAAGTCCATCGCTTGCTAAAGAGACTA
>CALDSP010000285.1 GCA_937924465.1 uncultured Leptospiraceae bacterium | reverse complement strand
AAACAGAAGAAACTCTAGAAAATGCAAACAAAGAAAATGAGTTTCAAAAAATCCAACTTGAACTAATCAACTTTACTGTAGAACATTTTACTTTAGAAGAAAAACTATTTTTAGAATTTAATTATCCAGAATATGCCTCTCACAAAAAACAACACTTAAGCTTTGTTGAACTTATTAAAGAAAGATTTAATTCTAACTATTTAAAAGATACCTCCACAAGAAAAGAGTTAGTTCATTTTTTATGGAATTGGCTTGCCAGTCATATTTCGCACGAAGATAAACTTTACAATGAATTTTTACAACAAAAGCAAATTGACATTTCGGGATGGCTTCGTTCCCTAATTGAGCAAAACCAAGTTGCTATTGATAAAGCCCAATTGGAATTATATAATAAAATCACTCGCCTCACTCATATTAAAGAAATTGTTAGTGAAAATCTCTATCAAGCAATAAACAACATTTGGCATGTTTATAATCTAAGCACAGGAATTCCTATTGTTGATTTACAGCATTTATGGCTCATTCGTATGACATTAGAACTAGACTCCGCTTGCAAAAATCTTACCTCAAAAAAAAGAGAAGTGGTCTTTCGATCCATTATAAAAGGTGCAGTCCAATATGCAAAAGATCATTTTACTTTAGAAGAAAGAATTATGCAAAAATTTTACTACAATGGTTATATCCCCCATTTTAAACAACACCAAACTTTCCTTGAGTTTGTAAACCGTAGATACAAAGAATTCAAAGAAGGGAACATTCAAGCTGCTTCAAATTTAGTTATGGATTTAAAAGAATGGTTACTTGGACACATTGCAATTGAAGATAAAAACATGGGAGTTGCTTTAAGAGATTTTCATGGGGACATCATTGCATACACTAGAGATATAATTAAAAGCGGAGAGTTAAAAATCAAAAAAAACCAAGTAGATCTATACACAAAAATCATGGGAATTCAAACTTTTTAAATTAACCCAAATTTGCTAAAATACAAGATACATCATCGTCAAATTGAGTTGTATTTGCATGATGAACTAGTTCTCTTAAAAGAGTTTCTAAGATTTCATGGTTCGATGAAAATCGATATTCTTTTAAGTGTTTGAGTATTCTTCTAAGTCCAAAAAGTTTTTTTTGAAAATTTTTTTGTTCAGAAATTCCATCTGTAAATAAAAATAATTTATCCCCTGCTTCAATGGGTAGAGTCTTACTTCCCATTTCTAACTCTTCAAAAACCCCCATAACACTTCCTGTAGGTTTTAAAAGAACCGTACTGTTACGTAACGTTTTTAAGATGATTCCGGGACTTCCCCCTGCGTTTGCATAAGTGAGAGTCTTTCTTCTAAAATCAATCTTGCATAAAAAAGCCGTAAAGTAGTGATCATCCAAAATAGAAACCATTTCTTGGTTTAAACGTATTAAAATATCTTTGGGTTCGAGTTTGTCTATAGGAATTTTTCCTAAAGAAATTTTTACCATTGCCGTAACCATAGCGGCTGGAATTCCATGTCCCGAAACATCAGCAATGAAAAAATAACATTCATTTTCACCAAGCATTCCAAAATCATAAATATCCCCACTTACTCCACTAGCAGGTTGATAAATACAATGCGCTTGTAAAGGAGCAATCAGTTTATCGGGAATGGGAACCAAATGAGATTGTAAACTTTGAGCAATAGAAAACTCATGTTCAATTTGAATTTGCTTATTTTGAAGTTCTTCCAATAATTTATCCAATTTTTGATTAGACCGTGTGAGTTCATCTGTTTTGATTTTTACTAACTCTTCTAGATGATTTTGATAAGTACGTAAATCTGTTTTTAAAGCTAAAAAGACATTTGCCATGTCTGCAATTTCATCTTTCCTTGTAGAAATTAAATTTTGTAAAATGAGATCATCTTTCATTTTAAAATTTTTCATGGACTCTGCAAGAATCTTTAAAGACTCTAATATGTCTTTAGAAAACAAAAAGGATATAAGAAAAATAAATAAAAGCATGGCAATAGAAATGGAAGCTAAAGTAAACCAAGCGTTTCGTATCATAGCTTGTAGTTCCGTTTCATCAATTAGTACGAGAAAATTGAGCTGTATAGAACTATAACCCTTATCATCATAAGGGAGATTTACCGCATAAAAATATTTTCCATCAAAATTTCTTCTTTTGCCAGAAATTTTATGAACAGGATTTTCTTTTAGAAATTTTTCAACGGTTGAATGACTTGCGGCAATTAATAAATCATCTTGTAAAATAGAAATTAAAAAATTTTCATTAAAACTAAGTTCATTCAAAAACTCATTCTTGACAAGTTGTCCAACCATCAAGGTTCCAATTCCATTAAAAGGAACCACTGTCCTGAGAGCAAGACCTGAATTTCCCACTTCTAAAGCTGTAGCTTGTTCTCCTTTGAGAGCCTTTTGGATGATTTTTTGAAAGGTTTTATCGTCTCCAAATTTCTCAGGATTATGAAACCGGTAATACACTTTTCCATTCATATCTCCTAATTCTAAAATATCTAAATTAAAAGATTTCATGAGGTTTTTAAAAAAGTATTCATTTTCACTAAGATATTTTCGAGACTCAAAACCATTATTTAAAATTTTGACTGCTTCTTGGTTCTTGAGAATATTTTTTAAAACAAGCTCCATTTTCTCCTGTTTTTGTAGAAGTTGTTTTTGAAAAAATCCAACTCCTTCTTGAGCACGTTTATTTTGAGGTTCATTTTTAATATTTAAAATGAGATAAATAGAACCAACTGTTAAAAACAAAACTAAAATTAATTGACTAATTCCCAAGATAAGAAATATTTTTTTACGAATGCTCATAGTTCTTGGTTACAAAAAAAAATTTTGAATGAGAATTGGCTAGTCAATTAAAATAGAGAGCTAAAAATAGTTACGAAAGGATTTTAAATTTAATAAGAAAAAACTTATTTAAGAAAAAAAAACATAAAGCAAAAACCCATGACCAAAGCCATGGGTATAGAAAAATCATTCTTCTACTTTAGCTAAGAAAAGCTCATCTTTTTCAACTTTGAAAACCTTAGCCGCTAATTGCTTAAACTCTTCAGGAGGCTCAATAAGACCAAGCTCTACTTTAGATAAAAATGGGGTAGAAACTTTGAGTTTTTTAGCCATGTCGTATTGCTTAATTCCTAGTTCACGACGTTTTGCCCAAAGTTTATTTGTAAGTCCTACAGTGAATTCTGGAAAAACCTCTTCTATGGGTTGGTCGTTAAATAATTTCTCTACTGTGGTTTTGAGATACTTAGCTGCATTTTGTTTAAACTTTTCAGTTGGCTCTTGGGTATCAGTTTCAATTTTAGAAAGATAACTGGGTGATACTCCTAAAGCTCTTGCCATATCGTATTGCTTGATTCCTCTTTTTTTTCGAAGCATGAAAATGTGGTTTTTCATAAAACGTTCTCCTTTCTTATTTTTGCACCTTTTTTAGTTTATTTCGGCAAAAAAAATAATTTTCATAAATAAAAATTATTTTCCAAGTTAAATTTCTCCAGTCTTAAGTTTCTCTGTCAAGATTTTTAATGAATAAGTTTCTTTTAGTTTAGAAATTTTTTCCTCTATTACACTGCGCAATTTATTATTTTGAAGTTCTTCTTTAATTTTATCTCGAACTTGTGAAAAAGGAATAGAAGTTCTTTGCCCTTTTATCTCTTGTGAGTAGGCGAAATTTTTTCCCATCTCATAAGCGTTTTTTAATTCTTCTTCTGTTACTTGAATTTCACCTTGAATTTTTCGAATAAAAAAAATCCAAGAAACATTCCTCTTCAAAAATTGTTTAGTATTTTCATATTTCTCTGTTTCCTTTATAGCTCTGCCTTTTTCTGTATCTACTATTAAGTATTTGGGTAATATAATATTAGTTAAAAAGTTCGATTTTTCATTGAGTTCATCTACCTGATGATTGCCACGAATTTTAGAATATTCAGCATACTCACGATTGAAATTTTCTATCTTGTATTCTACATCTTTGGTTTTAAATAATAGAGTGTCTATAGGAAACAATGATAAATTATTTCCTTTCTTTCCTTCTAGTATCTCTGTGGTTTGAAAATTGATTTCTTTTCTTCTATTGTCATATTCTTCTTCCCAAGCTTTTGCATCAAAAGTATTGATTGTTCTTTCAGCAAAGCGAAGAGCCTTATTACTTAAATTCGGTTCATCTTCAGCATAATAAGAGGCTTTTTGTTTTTCTTCTTCAGAACTTGCGTTATTCTGAAATTCCAACGCCATATCTCTAAACTTCTGAAAGGTCTTCTTGTAAAAATTTTCTAAGTCTTTTTCAAGAACTTGTTTTCTCTCATAAATACGATAAAGCAAAATTTTATTTTCTAAATTTGTTTTTCGGAAAGTTTTATCATTTGCGGAAATTCCTTCTTTAAAAATAGGAAGAAGAGTTTCTTCCTTACAATTATTACAAAGTGGCTCCAAGATACCTCCTAATGGCTTTCTCTGTTCTTCTTGGGTGTTTTGAGAAATATAGGTAAAAATTTCTTTATCAGACTTTAGAGAATTAAGTTTTTCCAGTTCTTCTTCTGGGTTTGCTTGATCAGGTAAAAGTAAAAGAAATTGAATTGTAACCATATCAAACTTTTCTTTCTTTTTTAAATTTTTTAAATACTCTCTCATGATTAAATCAGAGAGAAATTGAATTTCAGAAAGTTCAAAAATTTTTTGATAAACAGGAGATTCATTTTCTTTATTTTGTTCGATTTCTTTATCTATGAGAACTTGAATGGCTAAATTTTCTAAAACTTGAGATTGAACTTGAATGGAAGTAGTTTTTTCATTTATAGGAATGTTTCGAAAATCGTAGTATGCCCGAAATTCCTTGCGAGTAATACTTCCATCTTTAAAAGTTGCTAATTCTTCTTTTTCATTATTACAATGAATCAAAAAAAAGAAAATAAACAAAATTGATAGAATTTGTTTCATTTTAGTACC
>CALDSP010000284.1 GCA_937924465.1 uncultured Leptospiraceae bacterium | reverse complement strand
ACTTCAATGAGTCCTATATCTTTTAAACTCAATCCACTTGATCTCAATGCCTTTGGTATAGCTAAAGCTGGACCTATTCCCATTTTAGCTGGATCGCATCCACTGTGTCCGTAAGATTTTATAATTGCAAGAGGGGTCTTTCCTTTTTTCTTTGCATACTCCATTGTAGTAACAACCACAGAGCAGGCTCCATCGTTAATTCCTGAGGCGTTTCCAGCTGTTACTGTTCCGTCTTTTTTAAAAACAGGTTTAAGAGAAGGCAGTTTCTCTATAACTGCTTTTCCTTTAATAAACTCATCTTTTTCAAACAGGACGGGAGTCTTTCCGGGGAGAGAAACAGGAACTATTTCTTCTCTTAAAATTCCATTTTGAGTAGCAAGTTCCGCTCTTTCTTGGGATCTAGCTGCCCATGCATCTTGTTCTTCACGGGAGATCTTATAAATTTCTGCTAGGTTTTCTGCTGTAACTCCCATAGGCATTTCTACATACATGTCGGTTAAACCTTGATAGAGAGTGTCTTCAAACTCTGTATTGCCATAACGAACTCCCCAACGTGCATTGCGCACAACGTAAGGAGCTTGACTCATAGATTCTACTCCACCGGCAAGCACTACTTGTGCTTCTTGTAAATAAATTTTTTTTGAAGCTAAAATAATTGCTTCCATTCCTGAGCCGCAAAGTCGATTGACTGTAAAAGCTGGAGTTTCAAAAGGGATTCCTACTTTTAAACCAACATGACGTGCTAAATAAATAGCATTTTTTTCTGAAGGAATTACATTTCCCAAAATGGTTTCTTCTACTTCGTTTGGATTTATTCCAGACTTTTCTAAAGCGGATTTACTTGCTATGACTGAGAGTTCGGTTGTACCTATATCTTTCAAAGCACCACCGAAATTTCCAAATGCTGTTCGGGCCCCATCTAAAATGACTGCTTGTTCCAAAACAATTCTCCTTTCAAATTTTTATTCCAATTTTACTTTCAAGAAATGTTTGTCTTTCAAAAAACTTTGTATATTAGGATTCTATAAGAATAATAAAAACTTCTTGTAAAAATTTAGAATTATTCTAATTTGTCATAAAGGAGAAAAAAATGGAACATAAATTACCCGAACTACCTTACCCAAAAGATGCTCTTGCACCCACTATTTCTGCGGAGACAATTGAATATCACTATGGAAAGCACCATCAAGCCTATGTAAATAATTTGAATAAGTTAATTCCGGGAACAGAATTTGAAAATATGACTCTTGAAGAAATTATAAAAAAATCTTCAGGTGGGATTTTCAATAATGCTGCTCAAGTATGGAACCATACTTTTTATTGGAATTGTCTCTCACCTAAGGGAGGAGGGGAACCCAGTGGAGCACTCGCAGATGCAATTAAAAAATATTTTGGTTCTTTTCAAGAGTTCAAAGAAAAGTTTTCTACTACTGCAGTAGGAACTTTTGGATCGGGATGGGCTTGGCTTGTAAAAAATTCCGATGGTTCTTTGAGTTTAGAAAGCACAATTGGAGCAGGTACTCCATTGAAAGATGGAAAGACTTGTCTTCTGACGTGTGACGTTTGGGAACATGCATATTATATTGATTATAGAAATGCGCGCCCAACGTATGTAGAAAAATTTTGGAATATTGTAAACTGGGAATTTGTAAGCAATAACTTTAAAGGTTAAAAATAAGAGGGAGCATTTTGCTCCTTCATTTTTTAATATGATAATTCATGAATTTTTTGTAATTTCCAATCTCCATCTTTAAAAGAGTAAAAAGAAAAACTTTTCACTTTTCCGTTTTCATTATATTCTATTTCGCTCATTCTCTTGGAATTAGGCTGAATATTTTCTCGCTTTATGAGTTGATTTTTATCATTTAAAAAATATCGAATTGTAGCTACCAATTCTTTCTTTTCATTATAAACTTCTTGAAAATACATTTTGGGATTTTCAGAACTTTTTTTAAAGACAAAGGTTTCAGACTCTTTTAATGGTATCCATTTTATTTCTCCGTCAGAGATAAGCTCATTCCAAAAAACCCCCACTTTACATTTCATAACTTCTCTGCCTTGCATATCATAAACAATAATTTCTTTCATATCTCCTTTAGGAGAATATTTAAAAATTTTTTTTTCTTGTAGTCCAGATTTTGAAAAAAGTTCTTCGGATACTACTCGGTTCATTTCATAAGTATAAACGGTCTCTCCATCTTTCTCTCCATTTCCTCTTGTGTAAATTTCTTTTATAAGTTGGCCTTCGTCATTATATTCATACTTAGCAGAATAAATGAGATTTCCTTTAAAGTCTTTCACTTGTTCTTCTTTGGGTCCATTTTTCTCTAATCCCAAAACATATTTATCAATAGGGGACCATTTGCCTGGGGAAATTGCTTGAATAGATTGAAAAGTTAAAATAAAAAAACTAATTGTTATATTTTTATAGTTCATGTTTTAAACCTTTATAAAAAATTTTTTATAAGTAAATTCTATATTATTCATGTCCCCATGTTTCTAACCAATAATCTACAGTAGGTATATCTAAGTAAATAGAAACCTTAAAGATTGCAATTTGATTGGGATTTAAAACTTTCTCATTAATGTAAGAGAAATTTTGCCCTATAATTTTTTTATCTTTATCAAAAAAAACTGCTTTTATGGAGACTAGCTTAGCTTTAGTCTCTCCTAAATTTTGTAATCTACCCAATACAATAGACTCAAAACCTTCTTTTTTCAATTTAGATTCTAAGATTTCAATTTTGGCTCGCCTTTGTATGTATCTAGCTGCCTCAGGATAATGTTTAATTTCTTTATGAAAAATTTTATTTTTTTTCTTTGTAATTACATAAAAAGAGGTTATTTCTTGAGGTTCTAAAAAATGTTTAAACCCAAAACCATTTACGGTATCTACAAGTTGATCATTCTTGTTGTAAAAACTTACCTCTATTTTCGGTTGGTTTAAAATAGTTTTGCCAGTGTTTTTATAAAATCCTACAATATAGTAATAATCTAATATTTCGTAATCATACATCTCCGTAATTTCTCCTTCAGCTAGTTCTATTTCTTTTTTGTCATTGGAAATAGATTGATCAGTATGTTCTGTATGGTTGGTATCGCTAGTAGAAGTTTTTACTGAAGTAGGATCTTTTTTAGAAGATGATACAATCAAGTTTGCAATTCCTATTAAGCAAGAAAGAAATATAAAAGCTAAAATTATTTTTAAAAAATTTGGTATAGTTTCTAAAATTTCTTGGTTTGAAATGTTTCCTTTGGAATCTAATTTGTAAATACTTCCACAATAAGTGCATTGTACTAGATCGTTTCTACTTGAGAAAGATCTAAGATCAGAACCGCCACAATTTTTACATTTTAAAAGTTTCATAAGATATATTTTTATTTGAAAAGGTCTTATAATTCGTTTGTAAATAAATATTTTAAATTTTAATTATTTTGTATAGTATTTTTTCCTTTTTGAATTTAGTATATAATAAGTCTATTTTTTTGTATAACAATCATTTTTCTATACTTGCAAATAAGATAGAGTTTAATTTCCATTTTGAATGGAAAAATGTTATAACTTGCTATGTTATTTTTTTTTGTTACGTATTTTTGTATGTTTTTTGAATTGAATTTTACTCCTCTAATACATGAAATATAAATTTATTTTGAACGAACAAAAACAAAGTCTTGAAATAAAACAAAAACGAAAAACAGTTTCTACTCTGAGAATTCCCTCTCGACTAAATTCTACAATGAAAAATGGAATTCAAAGATATAGTGGCTTGGATAAATATTTGAACACACTTTTAAAACGTTATAGATTTCTTTTTTATTCTGAATATTTCCAACCATCAGAAAATCCGAAAACAGAATACCAAGAGAGAGGGCAGAGTTATGTTAAGTTTAAATTTCGTCCAGAAAATAGGGATTGGTTGGAGTTAAAAATGTGGGGGGATGCTTTGGGTATTTCTGCGACTTTGATGTTTGTGAGACTTTTAGAAATTGAAGAATACTTTGACATTATTGTAAACGATAAACGCTTTCGTGCCATGAGCTTTGTTGTTACTACACCCTACTATGGGAGAGTTCCCCAATTACGAAAGAGTTTACGTAAAGGAAGAAGCATTTTAGAACGGGGGATCACATTTTACGACCCACCAGAGTAAAAATCAAACACTTGATCTACCAAAGTTTTCACAACAAAAGTTCTATAAAATTTTATATTGCACAAATTTTCCTTTTAGCCTAGCAATACTGATAGACTTTTCTTTTTCAGCTTTTAAACGGAAATAACCAAGCAAAGATTTATCTCCACAGATTACATTAAACGAGTATCCCGTAAAATTTTTTTTTAGATTCTCCCCAATCTTTGTATATAAACTTTTGATTTCTTCCTTGTTAGAAATACGAACACCGTAAGGAGGATTGGTAACAATAGTCCCTTGACTTGAAAATTGATTTGCACTCAACGACAAAAAATCTTTTTGTTCAAAGTGAATCAAATTTAAAACTCCAGCACGTTCCGCATTTAGTTTTGCCAATTCAATAGCTTTTGGATCAATATCAAATCCATAGATTTTAGGAGTAATCAAAGAATTTTTAAAATCAATTTTATAATTTGGAAACAAATTTCTAAAGACAAAAGATTGTTTTAATAACTCATAGTTTACGTTTCCTTGAGTTCGCAAAAGAAGGGCGGCTTCAATTGCAATTGTTCCACTTCCACACATGGGATCAATGAGCAATGTATCTAAATTCCAATCTGAAAAATATAATAGAGCTTGAGCTAAACTCTCTCGAATAGGAGCTTCTAAACTTTGGATTCTGTATCCTCTCTTGTGTAAACTTTTTGAAGTAAGAGAAATTTGAATTACTACTTCATCTTGAAAGGAACGAAGTAAGAAAAGTAAATTAGGATTTTCTGTATCAATTAGGATTTCACGCTTTTGTTGTTTGCGAATTTTATCTTTAATGGCATCTTTTAGTCTATATAAAGCATATTTAGAATGAGAGAGATTGTCTTTTGTAAAAGATTCTATTTTCATGGAAATCTCTGGAGGAAGTATTTTTTCCCAAGGAAGTAAGATAGCTTTTTTATATAAATCATCTGCCGATTCAACTTTCATTCTATAAAGTGTAAAACTAATTCTAGAGCTAAATCGAGTGGATAAAAAAAATCGAAGTAGGTTTTCTTTTTTTCCCTGAAAAAAAATTCCTCCTCGGTTTGAACTCAAAACTTTCAAACTAAAGTCTTGGGCCTCTTCGATAAGAAAGCTACTTAGTCCTTCAGAACAACTGGCATGAAATTCTAGGTTTTCTAGGTCAAATTGGAAAAAAGTTTTTTTTATATTCAAGATTTTTCCTGTAGCTTTTTTTGAGTTTTTCTACCAAGCTTTAAAAACAAGGGATACAAAAAAGCAATTTGATTTGGCAGTAAGTTTGCTAGCTTCGCTAAGAAACCTCTAGTTTTTGGTATGGTTATTTCCCGTGGTTTTTTCTTAAGAACAACACCAAGAATAAGTTTTGATATCTCATTTACACTCAAGATCTTTCCACCAGAAAAAGTAAGTCTTGCCTCTTCTCGGTTTTTTTGAACATCTAACATGGGAGTTTGAATGGCATCTGGACAAACTACTGTAACAAAGATACCTTTCTCTTTGAGTTCTTGAGCTACGGACAAAGAAAAACCTCTCACAGCAAATTTAGAAGCACTGTATAACGAAAGCCCAGGTACAGGAGAGATCCCCGCTAAAGAAGCAATATTTATTATATGGCCAAAACCTTGTTTTATCATAATTTTTGAACAAAGCTTTGTCCCTAAAATTACACCTTTAACATTTATATCAACGTGTTTGTCAATTTCTTCTAGAGGAAATTCATGAACGTATCCAGGAAATAAATATCCTGCTACATTGAATAATATATCAATTTTTTTATATTTTTCTAAAACTTTATCAATCACTTGCACCCAACGTTCAGAGCTACGTACATCTAAAATAAAAAATTCTGTATTTTGGTTAGATAGAGAGTTTAAAGTTTGTTTTAAACCTTTTTCTGAAATATCCAAAAGAACTAAGCTAGCACCAAGTTTTTCCAATTCAACTGCTAAGTTTTGTCCAACCCCACTTCCTGCACCAGTGATTAAAATTACTTTTTCTTTTAGATTCATATACACATACAAAAATTTACCACTATTAAAAAAAATCTTTTTTTAAAGAGGAAAGTTGTTTCATTTCCTTTTTTAATTCTGCGAAGGAATGAACTTGTTTTGCATTGGGTAAAGCATCTAAAACTTTTTTACCATAGAATTTTGTTTTAATTCTTGGATCTAAAATAGCTACCATACCTGTATCTGTCATAGATCGAATGAGTCTTCCAAAGCCTTGTTTTAAAGTTAAGATAGCACGAGGAAGTTGAAGTTCCAAAAAGGGATTTCTGTTTTTCTTTTTGTATTCATCAATTAGAGCTTCTAAAACTGGATCATTTGGAGGTTGAAAAGGAAGTTTTGTAATAATTACAGAACGAAGTTTTTCGCCTTTTATATCAATTCCCTGCCAAAATGTGGAAACTCCAAACAAAACACTTCCTTCAGTAGCAAGAAACTCTTCTTTAGCTTTTTCTGCTCCTAGTTCAATTTGAGATATTATAGAATATTTGATTTCCTCTTTTATAGATAGATAAACATCCTTTAATAATTTATTTGACGTAAACAACACAAATGCATTTCCCTCTGTAAGTTCCAAAAGTTTAGGTATAATAACAACTAAGTCTTCTAAATATCCTTCAGGGTTTTCATTTGGATCCCTTAGACTATTTTGTTTTGGTAAGTATAAAACGGCATGTTTCTCATATGGAAAAGGAGACTCTAAAAATAAGGTTTGAACTTTGGTTTTTCCTAAACTTTCTTGGTAATACTGAAAATTACTTTTATTTTCACATAACGTAGCAGACGTAAATATTACACTATTGAGATCTGAAAAGAAGTATTCTTCAAAAATTTTTTTTGATTCTATAGGTTGAATGTTTAGTTTATAAGATTTGCTAGAATTGGTTTCTATTGGTTCTACCCAGTATGCTAAACTTGGATCTTTTTCAATACGAAAAGATTTTAAAATATGAATTTGGGTTTCTAAATTAGAAGAAATTTTTTCTAAACTCAATTTGAATTCTTTCTCTTCTAATTCTTGTAATTCTTCAGGAAGTTCCATCTTAACTAATTCAATTTTTTCTTGTAACTCTAAGAGTTGTTTTTCTAGGGTGCCTTCATCTAGTTTTAATTTTTTTGTGATGCGTGTAGGTTGAAAAATGAGTCCTATTTCGGAAATCAATTGGTTAAAAAAAGAAATACCTAAGTCTATAGCTTTTTTGGTTAAGTCTTTGCATGAATTTGCTAGTTTTTTATTTTGAATTTTACCAACTAGCATAGGTTTTTTATCATTGAAAAAAATAGAGTTTAATAAATTTTCTAGCTCTATCCAACTTGTAGAAATTCCAAAAGATTTACTAATTATTTCAGGAAAGTTGTGTGCTTCATCAATTATTGCGTAACGAAATTCGGGAAGAACTTTTTTATCTCCTGCAAGGTGTGTTCCGAGTAAATGATGATTTACAATTAAAACATCTGCCTCTTGCCATTTTCTTTTTTCTAAAAAATAATAAGAATGAGAAAAATTGGGGCATTTGGAACCTAAACAATTATCCGGTTCTCTTGTAATTTTTGCCCAAAACTCCTTACTAGCAAATCCTTTGTACTCTAATTTAATTCCAGTTTCTGTTTGTTTTTCCCATTCATAAAATTCTTTTAAATGGTTCATCATTTCAATACCAAAACTTCCTTCTGCAATTACATGGGAAAGTTTGCGTTTGCAAACATAATTGGAAGCACCTAACGCAATTTCTCTTTTGATTTTTTTATTTAAGAGTTTTTCTAAAATAGGAATGTCCTTTTGAATGAGTTGAGATTGCAAAGCAATGGTTTCTGTGGAAATTAATATTTTTTCATTTGTTTTTTCTTGAAATAAAAGGCTTGCTAAAAGATAAGCAAAACTTTTTCCAACACCTGTGCCAGCCTCTGCAAGTAAGATTTGATTTTTTTCTAAACAATCTGCAATTTTCAAAGTAAGTTGAATTTGTTCTTCTCTTTCTTCGTAATTAGGGAAAACTTCTTTTATAAAATTAGATTTGTAAATATCTTGAATTTTTCTTTTTAAACTCACTTTATTAGAAAGTTTTATAGCTTTAAAAAAATTCAAGAAAGAAACGAATAACAAAATCTTTGTATGTTTCTTTTAGGAAAGTTAAAACTAGGTTTTTTATTCTAAAAAGAATTGCAGAATTCTAACTTTATTTTTTATAAAAGGTTTTTGCGAAATGTTTAATTTGAATTTTTCTTTTCTTATTTTTTCATAATCAAAAATTGAGATTATGAATAAGCCAAGAACATTAAGTGAACTAAAAGAATTGGGCTATAAGGAAAAGACTGTCAAACAAGAAATGGCAGAAAACCTAAGTCAAAAACTGAAGAATAAAGAAACTATTTTTCCCGGAATACATGGCTATGAAGAAACAGTCATCCCACAGCTTATACATGCTATTTTATCTGGACATAATATAGTAATGCTGGGAGAGAAAGGACAAGCTAAGACTAGACTTATGAGAAGTCTAGTTCATCTTTTAGATGAAGAAATTCCAGTCTTGCTTGGAACTGAAATTCCAGAAAGTCCCTTTCATCCTATTACTGCTAAAGGAAAAAAAATTATTTCCCAGTACGGGGAAGATGCTCCAATTCAGTGGCTTAGTAGAGAAGAACGTTATGGAGAAAGACTTGCTCCAGGTGCTAAAATTGCAGATATTATTGGAGATATTGATCCTTCTAAAATTGTAAGTGGAGAGCCTCTTTCTTCCGAGGGAGCCGTGTTCTTTGGACTTTTACCTAGAATGAATCGTGGAATTTTTGCCATCAACGAACTTCCCGATTTGGACTATTTAGTTCAAGTCTCTCTTTTTAATATTTTAGAAGAGGCAGACATTCAAATTCGTGGTATTCCTGTTCGTTTTCCTTTGGATGTATTTGTATGCTTTACCGCCAATCCAGAGGATTATACACGAAGTGGAAAAATTATTTCTCAACTGAAAGATAGGATTGGTTCTGAAATTCGGACTCACTATCCTAAAACTCGTGCTGTTGGTTTGGCCATCACTCGTCAAGAAATTTCTTTACCAATACAAGAGCCACCAGTTTTGGTACCTCCTTTTGTAGAAGAAATTATAGAAGAAATTACCATCCAAGCTAGACAAAGTCACTTAGTCAATCACAAGTCAGGAGTGAGTGCTCGCCTTTCTATAACAAATTATGAAATAGCTGTAAGCTCTGCTCGTAAACGGGCTCTCTTGCATGGAGAAAAACAAGGTTTAGTAAGAATTACTGACCTAGGAAATATCTTTGCCTCTAGTAGTGGAAAAATTGAGTTGGATCCTTATAGAGATGAAACTTTAACAGAATACCAAGTCATGCTCAAATTGTTAGATGCTGCTACAAAAGTAGTCTTTGATGAATATTTCCCTAGCAAACAATACAAAGATAATTTCGATAGAATTGCTTCTCAAATTTATAAACTTGGAAAACTAGAAATTTCTGATCAAATGCCAGTCCCTGAATATAAACAAATTGTGCAAAAAGTTCCAGCTCTTTGGGATTTACTAACAGAAAAAGGTTTTGATAAAGAAGATTTACTCTATATAAGTGGAATTGAATTTATTTTAGAAGGACTTACAAGCAACCAAAAACTTTCTCGTCGCCGTCAAGGAGAGATTGTAAGTTTTAAAACTTTAGATATGTATTGACGTTACGTGCAATATTAAATATTCAAAAAAAGAAATGTAAATTCAAACTCTAATATTATTGAGAAATAATTCGAACTATCATAAAATTGTTATAACGATTTCTATCATATAAGAAAACTCTTTTTTGACTTATTATTTGTAGCTTTAGGAAATGTTGTAACAGAGTAAAGGATGAGTCTTCATCTAAAACAAGCAGGGAACCTTCCTCTAGATTTTTTAAATCTTCTAAGGATTTTAACACTTTTAATTTCTGTTTTGGGAAATCTAAGTAGTAAGCTAAACTAGGAATTCCGTAGTCCTTATCAAAATAAATGATCTCTGAATTTCGAATATTTTGCTTAATCTGATTTGCTAATTCAAAGGTATCTTTTCTTTTATTGTTGAAATAAATTAAAAAAATTTGAATTCCTAAAGAAAAAAGAATTGTAATGACTCCCATGATTTTTACTTTTTTTTCATTCTCTGTATAATTTTCGTTTATCTTTCTTGCTATCAAAATAGAAATTACAGGATAAACAGAAAGAACATAAGAAGGAATTTTGCTCATCATAAATTCATATATTATCCAACCTGAAAGTAAAGAGATAAGTATGAAATAATCTAAACTGTTTATTTGGATTCCGCTTTTATAATGTTTTACTATTTCTTTAATTTGATTGTATAAATCCCTTAAAACTTTGGGTAGGAAAAAACTCCATGGAAAAAATGTAACAAAAAAAATCAATAAGTATGTTCCGGGAGGTCCTTGTTGTCCAAATACTGAACTTGTGGCTCTTCTTATTACATACCAATCTAGCATCCAACGTATTAGTTCTCCATTTGTTCTTTCCCAAGCTAAGTATCCCCAAACCAATAAAGGTATGAGACTCAGTGGTAGAAAAAACCAAGGATATAACAAAAAAACTTTAGCTCTTAGTTCCTTGTGAAAAATTGCAAAAAAAAGAATTCCCCCCGTAAAAATATAAATAGGAGGTCCTTTCGTGAGTGCACCCAGCGCTAATATAATCCAAAAAA
>CALDSP010000283.1 GCA_937924465.1 uncultured Leptospiraceae bacterium | reverse complement strand
TTCTTAGAAAGTAAAAGCTCTTGCAAGGTTCCATCTGCGAGTATAGTTCCATTATTCACAAATACAATTCTATCACATAACTTTTCAGCTTCTTCCATGTAGTGAGTTGTCAATATCATAGTTGTATTTTGTGTTTTTAATTTCAGTAAAATATCCCAGATTTCCCTTCTTGCTTTCGGATCTAAGCCCGTAGTTGGTTCGTCTAAGATAAGAAGTTTAGGAGAATTTATAATTGCCACACACAAAGCTAATTTTTGCTTTTGTCCTCCCGAAAGATTTTCTGTATAAGACTTTGCTTTAGAATCTAGGCCTGTTAGTTCAAGCATTTCTTTTACTTTGGATTTTGGAGCCGAATACAGGCTAGCAAATAAAGAAAGGGTTTCTTCTGTTGTGAGTTTGTCTATAAAACGGGTTTCTTGAAGGGAGAAACCCAAAATTTTTCGTAATTCTCTTTCGTGCTCTTTCCAGTTCATTCCAAAAATAGAAATTTTTCCAGAGCTAGGCGTTTGGATTCCTTCGATCATTTCCACTAAAGTTGTTTTTCCGGCTCCGTTTGGTCCCAGTAGAGCTAAATAAATGCCTTTAGGAATTTTTAGGTTTAAATTTTTAACAGCGTGCAGTCGTCCAAAAAATTTATTTATGTTTTCCAGAGATATGGCAGAATCCATTCTAATTTCTATAAAAATTAAGAAGGAAAAAAAGTCAAGGGTCTAGTATTGGATCTCTCCAAACCTATGCTCACACTACCAAAATTTGTAGTAACAACTACAACCTCTTTCTAAATACACTCTATCCACTCAAAATCAAACTTGTAAAAATCTCTTTTGAGTTGATGAAAAAACAAGGGTTTACAAGATTGCAATAGTTTTTACATTATGAACAAATCAAAATTTTTATACATAATTATAATTTTCAGTATAGCTGGATTAGTGCTTTCTTACCTACTCGCTCTCGAATATTACGGCAATTCCGATGTTGCTAGTTCACTTTGTTCGGCTTTGGGAAGTGAGGACTCTTGCACTAAAGTAAAAGATAGTCCATACTCCGCAATTCATATTCCTATCTTGGAAAATGTACCTATTGCCCTTTTTGGATTTGCTTTTTATGGATTTGCAGTGGGATTAGCTGTTTTGTCTAAGCAGCAAGATGAATTTCACATTCCCACACTCTTTGCCTTTAGTGGAATAGCTTTAATTATTGATATAGTTTTATTTTTAATTTCCATTTTACTCATTGGAGCAGTCTGTTCTCTTTGTTTTATAACATATATTTTAAGTGGGAGTATTTTAGTTTTGTCTTATATTTACATGAAAAAATTTTTCACAAATCCAATTCTAAATTTACTTAAAGAAAATTTAATAAAGTCAATCAATAAAAACTTTTTTACTTATCTTTTAATTACTATAGGAAGTTTTGCCTGTGGAATTTGGGCTGCTAAAACAAGTAGTTCTAAACCAACAAAGATTGCTTCAAGTCAAGATGTAATCCAAGCAAAGATTTCAGCTTATGAAAAAGCTCCTGTTGTAAATATTGATTTAACGAATGTCCCTTTTGCAGGAGATGAAAAAGCTCCTATTGTGATAGTTAAATTTGCAGACTTTAACTGCGGGCATTGCATGCATGCAAGTCATATTTTAGATGCAGTTCTAGCCGAGTTCACTGGACTTGTAAAAGTATATTATAAAAACTTTCCCCTTGATGGAAACTGCAATCGTTTAGTACAACGAAAAACACCCGATGCTAGTTCTTGTTTAGCTGCAAGTTCTGCGTTATGTGCTCACAAACAAAACAAGTTTTTGCCATTTTATCATGCATTGTATAGAGACAATGAAATGGGAATTCGCCACAATCCTAGTTCTATTGCCAAAATTTCTCAAGATTTAGGAATCAGTCTTCCCACACTTCAAGCCTGTATGTCAGGCTCGGAAATATTAAATTACATGGCAAAAGAAATAGATGAAGGAGAAAGACTCAATATTCAAAGTACACCTTCCATTTTTATAAATAACAAGCCACTAGAACCAGGAACTCCCGAACCTAATTTTTTACGAGAACTTATTAAACACTTGAGCAAAAAAATATAGATTACTATGAACAATGAACAAGAACAAGAACAAAATCAACTTACTGAACAGAGAATTAAAAAAGTACAAGAACTAAAAAGCAAGGGAATCAATCCTTATCCTATTCGATATTTCCCAACTGCTCATTCTTTGGAGCTTATAGAAAATTTTGAGAAATATTCTTCTGAACAAACAATTTTTAAATTAGGTGGAAGACTCCATTCTAAAAGAGTCATGGGTAAGGCTAGCTTTGGTCATATTAAAGATAAAACAGGGACGATTCAATTTTATATTTCTAAAGATGATATAGGAGAAGAGACATATAGCTTATTTAAATCTTTAGATTTAGGAGATCAAATTGGAATTGAAGGCTATCTTTTTAAAACTCAAAAAGGGGAAATCACTTTGCACCTAACGAATATAATACTACTTGCTAAGTGTATTCGTCCTCTCCCCGTAGTAAAAGAAAAAGATGGTGTCATTTTTGATGCATTCAGTGATAAAGAACAGCGTTATAGAATGCGTTATGTGGATTTAGTAGTAAATGATTTTGTAAAAGAAACTTTTATATTACGAAGTAAAATTATTGCTGAAGTTAGAAATTTCTTTACTAAAGAAGGTTTTTTAGAAGTAGAAACTCCTATGATGCAACCCATAGCAGGTGGTGCGGCAGCTAAACCATTTATTACACACCATAATGCATTAGACATGAAACTTTATTTGCGTATTGCTCCTGAACTTTACTTAAAACGTCTTATTGTTGGTGGGATGGATAGGGTTTTTGAATTAAATCGCAATTTTCGAAATGAAGGAATTTCCATAAAACATAACCCAGAATTTACAATGCTTGAGGCATATATGGCTTATGGAGATATGGAGTCTATGCTTCAGATTACAGAAAGACTTTTTGAACACGTTGGGCGCGCAATAGGAAAATGGCCTAAGCTACAATATGGTGAATACGAAGTAGACTTAACTACTCCATGGAAAAGAGCTAAATATGTAGATATTATTCAAGAATATACAGGAATTGATTTTTCAAAAATTCAAACCTTACAAGAAGCTCAAGAAAAAGCCCAAAGCAAAGGAGTAAATGCAAGTTCTTGTAATAGTATATGGAAAGTTGCCGATGAAGTTTTTTCAGAAAAAGTAGAACCAAATCTGATTCAACCAATTTTTATTACTGACTATCCTAAAGAGCTTTCTCCTCTTGCTAAATCTAGAGAAGAAAATCCAAATTACGTTGAGCGTTTTGAACCTTACATAGTTGGTCGCGAGATGGGAAATGCCTTTTCCGAATTAAATGATCCTTTTGATCAACGAGAGAGATTTGAAGAGCAAGTCAAACAAAGAGAAGCTGGAGATGAAGAAGCCTTTATGATGGATTATGACTTCTTGCGTGCTTTGGAATATGGAATGCCTCCTACAGGTGGACTAGGAATAGGAATTGATAGAATGGTTATGTTGTTTACGAACAGTGCCTCTATCAGGGATACAATATTTTTTCCTCTTTTAAGACCTGAATAAATTTTGTGGAAACTATAAAACTTTTTTCCATAGTTTTATTTTTGGTTACTTTAAATTTTTTTCTTGTTAAATATTATTTTTCAGAAAAGCTCAAAACTAAACTTTTAATTGTAGGAGTCATTTTACTTTTAAGTTTATGGATAGGACTTTTTTTAGAAACTCCAGAAATGGAACATGGAACATTGGTAGCTATTATTATTACAAGTACCTTTTTAAGTGGACTAAGTATATTCCTTATGTTATTCTTTGAAGTATTCAGCGAGAAGTTTTATAGCTTACCAAAAATCAATTATCACTACTATGCCTTGCAACCAGTATTTTTAAATTTGTTTTGTTTGTTAAATTCCATTTTTATTTTATTTATTAGTATAAATATCCAAATAAAACTAATAATTACAAGTTTACTAGCTCACTTGGTAGTTATGAGTTTACATGTAAGCTTTTATAATAAAATTTATAATAAAATTGTAAAAGTTCCACTTCGTATTTTGTTTTCTATTTATCTATTTTTTGCTTTGGTTTCTCTTTTGTACTTTGCAATTGGATTTATGGCTTTATTTGTTTTGACTCCTTTCAATGTTATGGATCTAAAATAATGTCTTTTTCTTCTTATAATCAATCTAGAGTATCTCTTTTAAATAAAATGTCACCCAACGTCCAAGGTGAATATGTTCTATATTGGATGCAAGCTTACAGAAGACTTTTTTATAATCATTCCTTAGATTTTGCTTTGAGCCTTGCAAAAAATTATAAAAAGCCTTTAGTTGTTTATGAGGGTTTACGGATAGATTACCCGTGGAATTCAGAAAGAATTCATAGATTTGTTTTAGAAGGAATGCAAGAAAATTTTCAAACTGCAAAAGAACGAGGATTTACTTATTGGAGTTTTGTAGAAACAAAAAATAACCCTGCTAAAGGACTTTTGAAAAAAATTTCCGAAAAAGCTCTTGCCATTGTTACTGATAATTTCCCTTGCTTTATTATACCAGAGCAAACAAAAAAACTTTCTCAAAAAATAGATTGTCCCCTCTACACTGTGGATGGAAATGGAATAATACCTTTAAAACTTTATGGAAGTTTTGCCTCTGCTGCAAGGATACTAAGACCCAGAATTCACAGTTTATTTCCTGAAGCATACCTTCATACTGCAAACCCAAACCCAACTCCTCATGACTTACCTAAATATGAAGCTCAACCTCCTTTTATTACTTGGAATCCAAACGAAGAATCGATTGATCAAGTTTTATCAAAAATTTCTTTTAAAAATCAAGTCCCCGCACCTAGAAGAAATATAGGTGGTAGGAAAATTGCTTTAAATCTATTAGAGAATTTTTTGTGCAAGAATTTATTAAATTATGGAGAAGGAAGATCCAACCCCCACTCTCCAGAAAAATCCCCTTCAACAGGACTTTCTCCTTATTTGCATTTTGGATATATCTCAATAGATGAAATTGTAATTTCAGTTTTGAATTGGAAATCCAAAGAAAAATGGGCTCCAGACTTATTGAATTCCAATCACAAGGGAAAAAAGCAAGGCTATTTTCATAAAGAAAACTCTATTTGTGATTTTTTAGATGAACTTTTAACTTGGAGAGATATTGGTTATTTAACATTTTTCTTAGATCCATCCTTTAATAAAGATCTAAAAATCTTACCTGATTGGGTGAAAAACAATATAGCTGTTCACGAAAAAGATAAAAGAGAATATGTTTATACTAAAGAACAATTGCGTTATGCGAAAACTCATGATCCCGTTTGGAATGCAGCACAAAAAGAACTTTTGATTACAGGGAAAATGCATAACTATATGCGTATGCTCTGGGGTAAAAAAGTTATGGAATGGACTTCCAATTTTGAAGAAGCATTTGAAATTTTAGAAGACTTTAATAACTTATATGCAATTGATGGACGAAACCCAAATTCTTATACAGGAATTTTATGGTGTTTTGGTTTATTTGACAGACCATGGTTTCCAGAAAGAAACGTGTTTGGAAATATACGTTACATGTCAAGTGACTCTACGTTAAGAAAGTTTGATATGAAAGAATATTTTGGTTATGTAGACTCTTTAGAAAATCGAACTTTATTTTAAATAATTACTTTGAATAATATTTTCTTTCAGTCAATTAGATTTAACTCCAAATTTTATTTTATCTTACATAAAGGTAAATTATTATATCTTATATAAAAATTTCAAAAAAAATGGAAAGGACTATGAAACTACTTATCATAGATGGACATGCTCTTGTTTTTCGAGCGTATTATGCCTTTCAGAGTGCTGGGCTCACTAATTCCTTAACTGGACTTCCTAGTGGAGCAGTGTTTGGATTTTTTCGAATGTTTTTTAAACTTCTTTATGACTTTGAACCAACTCATGTTGCCCTTACTTTTGATCCGGGCACTCCTTTGGAAAGAAATAAAATTTTTCCTGATTATAAAGCAAATCGAGCCCCCATGCCTGAGGAACTACGACCACAGGTTGAAGAGATTTTACAGATTTGTGAACACTTGGGTTTTCCTATTTTAAGAATAGTAGGACAAGAAGCAGACGATATAATAGCCACTTTATGTGAACTTTATGAGAAGGAGTTTGAAGAAATACTTATTTTTTCCAGTGATAAAGATTTATTTCAAATTTTAAAAGACAATATAAAAATGCTTCGTAGTAAAAAAGGAGCAAACGACTTTATAGTCATTGACTCTTCATGGGTAAAAGAAGAATTAGGAATTGAACCAAGTCAAATTACAGACTTTATGGGGATTGTAGGGGACAGTTCCGACAACATACCCGGAGTGAAAGGAATTGGAGAAAAAGGAGCAGCTAAACTTATTCAAGAATATTTTAATTTAGAAAATCTATATAAAAATATTGAAAAAGTAAAAAACCCTTCAATGAAAGAAAAACTTTTAGCATCTAAAGAAAATGCCTTTCTTTCTAAAACTTTAGCTACTATAAATAGGAAAGTTCCTATTTCGCATAAAATAAAAGATTTTCAATTACCAGACTATTTAAATATTCATAAAATTCAAATTTTTAAAGACAAAGG
>CALDSP010000282.1 GCA_937924465.1 uncultured Leptospiraceae bacterium | reverse complement strand
AAATTTAGAAGGCTCTAACGCTAGAATAAACTTTGGTTTAAATACTTTGCAAAAATCTTTTAACATGAAACCTAATCCAAAACCAATGTCGCATAACGTAGATATTTTATAATCAATTAAATTAAAGAGATTTTTTGCATAAAGAGCATGAAATTTAGAGTTAAAAAGTCCATCTATTACAGTATTTTCATCCTCTACATATAATTTTTCCCAATATAAATTTTCAAAAGGTTGTTTGTTTGATGCATATGTCATAATTCAAGTCAATCCAAAAAGGTAACATAAAACACGATTAAATTTTTCTGAAGGAAGAAGCTGCCTAGTGTAAATTTGTTGAATTGTATTTAAGTGTTTGAAAGATGCATCTTCTCTTTTGGTTTTTAAAATATTTTCAAAGTCTTTTTTTTGAATAAGTATTGTGTTTTTATCTAAAACTTGGTATGGAACGGTTAAATTTTTTAGTAAATCATTTGTGACTTGTGGTACTAAAACGTAATCATTTTCATTTGCTCTGGAATATTCCACTACTATTGGCTCTCCGATTTTATAATAAAGGTAATTGGCAATAGAACCTGTGGCTATAATACGACTTTTATTTTGCAAAATGCTGCTTTTTTTTAGATTTAAGATTTCTAAATGATAATTCTCAAAGGAAGTAATATTTTCATAACTAGAACGAAAAGTATAATAAGCAGAAATTAAAATAAGTATAGAGACAACAGCGGTTGTTCCTAGTGCATTTAATTCTTTCTCCGAACGCAAAAGGTATTCCCCAATATATATGGAGAGTAAAACGGGAAACAGGCTTATGAGAAAGTCCCAAAAATTTTTAAACATAAATTTTACCGTACCTTTCCCATAAAAGTCAACTAGCCAAAATAAAAAGATCATAAAACAAAAAAAAGAAAAATAAACAAGGAAGATTCGAAGTGGAATGTTTTTCTTTTTAAAGAAAACTGTAGTTTTCTTTTCTTGCATTTTACGATTTGTATTCCACGCTACAAAAAATAAATAGCCAAACAAGAATGTAGATACACTAGAAAAAAAAGAAAGGAATGTATAGCCTATTAACCTAAACAAATCCCTAATTTTTTCTAGTTGAAAACCAACTTGCAGTTCAAAAAGAAAAGTAAAACATAAAAATTCTTCTAAAAAGTAGTATGGTAAATAAATTGTAAATGGGAAAAAAGCAACTAAATAAATTAAAAAATAATGATTCAATTTCCAAGTTTTTTCTCGAATAGCAAGAAGAACTAAATGCAAAAAAGAACTCAATACGAAAGCTAAAGTGAACTGGTACGCTTTCATGTAACTCATTCCAAAAATTTTATGAAAAAACAATAGCACAATAAAGCTAAGTGGCTCTTGATAAGTACGTAGTTCTCCCAATTCAGAAAAACTTTTCAAGTTGGCTAAATTTATGTATGAATCTTCGTTTCCTGCCTCTCCTTTAAAAGAATAGAAAATAAAAACAGCTATAGATAAAAAGACAACAGATAGAAGAGTTGTGAAACGAGATTGAACTTCACTTTTTTCTAAATACATTCAAAACAAATTTTTATAAGTGCTTGAAAAAATACACTCTAATTTTCAGATTATTATAAGGAGAGGCACTCATGCAAAATAAAGCGCATTTTTTAATGAACGAAAATGGGGAAATTATTAAAGATAAACCATGGATTTTTCGTACTTATGCCGGGCATACTAACGCACTTTCTTCCAATGAGCTTTATAGAAAAAATTTAGCTAAAGGTCAAACAGGTTTATCTATTGCCTTTGACTTAGCTACCCAATGTGGATACAGTTCAGATCATCCTATTGCTAAACCAGAAGTAGGAAAAGTGGGTGTTCCCATCAATTCTTTGGATGATTTTAGAATTTTGTTCGATCAAATCCCCATTGAAGAAATGAACACATCCATGACCATTAATTCTACTTCTATGTGGCTTTTGTCCCTTTACATTGCACTTGCCGAAGAACGAGGAGTGCCAGTTTCTAGATTGGAAGGAACTACACAAAACGACATAATTAAAGAATATCTTGCAAGAGGTACTTATATTTTTCCTCCTGAACAATCAATCCGTTTGATTGTGGATATGTACGAATATTGTTTGAGAAATGTGCCTAGGTGGAATCCTTCTAATATATGTTCTTATCATTTACAAGAAGCAGGAGCCACTCCTGTGCAGGAGCTTGCGTTTGCTCTTGTGACGGCTATTGCAGTTTTAGATGCAATTAAAGAAAGGAATTGTTTTACAGAAGAAGAATTTGAGCGTTGCGTTGGGCGAATGTCTTTCTTTGTCAATGCGGGAATGCGTTTTATTGAAGAAATGTGTAAGATGCGTGCCTTTGTTGAAATGTGGGATGAAATTACTAAAGAACGCTATGGAGTGAAAAATCCAAAATATAGAATTTTTCGATATGGAGTTCAGGTAAACTCGTTAGGACTTACAGAAGAACAACCGGAAAATAATGCGTGGAGAATTTTAATTGAAACATTGGGTGTCACCCTCTCCAGAAAAGCTCGTTGTAGGGCTTTGCAATTGCCTGCTTGGAATGAAGCTCTTTCTCTTCCCCGACCATGGGATCAACAATGGTCCCTTAGATTGCAACAGATCCTTGCTTACGAAACAGATTTACTTGAATATCCTGATATTTTTGATGGTTCTAAAGTGATCGAAAGTAAAGTGCAATCTTTAAAAGAAGAGGCTTATGCAGAAATTCAAAAAGTGTTGGATATGGGGGGAGCTATCAAAGCCATTGAAAATGGATATATGAAATCTCAACTTGTAAAATCGCAAGCAGAAAGGATGGCACGTATAAACTCTGGAGAACAGATTGTGGTTGGAAAAAACAAATGGACCGAAGGAATTCCCTCCCCTCTTATGACAGACAGGGATGGAGGAATCTTTAAAGTAGATCCAAGAGCTACCGAATTTACTCTAAAAACTCTAGTCGAAACCAAAGCGAAACGAGATCCCAAAAAAGTAGAAGAAGCTCTTTCTGAACTAAGAAAGGCTGCTAAAGAAGGAAAAAATTTATTTCCAGCCTCTATTCAATGTGCTAAAGCTCTAGTAACCACGGGCGAGTGGGCACAAGTTTTGAGAGAAGAATTTGGTACTTATCAACCTGCTACAGGAGTAGAAGGACAAGTTTTACGTATTCAAACAGATAAAGTGACTCAGGTTCGTGAAAAAGTAGCAAAGTTTCATGAAATAAATGGATATAGACCTAAGATCGTAGTTGGAAAACCGGGTTTAGATGGACATTCTAACGGTGCAGAAATGATTGCGATTGCAGCAAAGCACGCAGGTTTTGATGTGATTTACTCTGGAATTCGTCTTACTCCTGAAGAAATTGTGCAAACAGCTGTAGAAGAAAATGCTAGCATTATTGGAATTTCTATTCTATCCGGTTCTCATTTAGAAATTGCAGAGCAAATTTTTGCAGAATTAGCACACTATAAAGCGGATATTCCTGTAGTCTTTGGTGGGATTATTCCGGAGTCAGATTTTGAACCTCTTAAGAGAATTGGTGTGAAAGCTATCTTTACTCCAAAGGACCATGACCTTATGGAAGTGATGAATCAAGTGATTGATGTTGTCATGCTGCAAGAAACGAGATAATTTTTTTAAGTTAAGAAATTACTTACACTATTTCTAAAAATTTTTACTTTTCTTAGGTGAAGAGAGAGGTGAAAAATAACGTTACGTGAAAAGATAATGATCAGATTCAAAAAATAATTATTTCCCAATTTTACTATCCACAACTCTGAATATAAATATTGTATAATAAAATTTCCAAATGAGTCATTCTAATCTACCTGAGAAACTATAAAAATTATAGTATTCTATAAACATTTTTGAAAAGGGCTTTCTTTATTTACTTTGGTGAAGAATATTTGAGACTTTATCAATCAATGAAGTAGTGCGCCAGTGAGTTTAGGTGAATTAGTAACGATATTCCTTTAAAAAAGGAGGTGATCCAGCCGCACCTTCCGATACGGCTACCTTGTTACGACTTCACCCCCTTCACGAGTTTCA